>NZ_JAMBDS010000002.1:0-126845 GCF_025143785.1 Brachybacterium sp. p3-SID1565 | reverse complement strand
GGCGCCCCCGGCGGCGCGTCTGGCCCGTGCCTCGGCGAGGCGACTGCGCAGGTTCCGGTACGCCCGGTGGATCCGGTACGCGAGGTAGAGCCCGGCTGCCAGCATCACCAGGGCCAGGATCCCCGCCACGACCGGCAGCACGACGGTGAGCACGGCGATCACAACGACCGCCACGTCCTCACCGACGGAGACCAGTGCGTTGGACACCGGTTCAGGTGACACGTTGACCGCCGCGCGGGCTGTGGCCTTGGTGGTGTGGACGCCGAGCGCGGCACCGGCACCGAGCACGGCCATCACGATCGCGGAGGTGGTGTCGGTCTGCCCGCCCACCAGGTAGCCGATGGCACCGCCGGCGACGGGGCGGATCACGGTATGCAGCTGGTCCCAGAAGGAATCGAGGAACGCGATCTTGTCGGCAGCGAAGTCGACCACCAGCAGGATCCCGGTGATCACCAGCACGTCGGTGCGCTGCAGCGCATCGGGGATCTGCTCAAGAGCGAAGAGGCGGCCGGACAGGCCCAGGACGAAGGCCATGAGGTAGGGCCTCATGCCGCTTGCCACGCCGGAGCTGAGCGTCATCATCAGGGCCTCCATGGAGGTCCCCCCTTCTCCTGCCGGCGGGCCGGCGGTCTCATCGTGTGGACTGCGGAGGTGTCAACGACGGGGGCGTCGCTCGGATTCCCGCCGGTGCAGTTCGATGCGCAGTGCTCGGATGTCCTGGCCGGACGGAGCGGAGTACTCCCACAGGGGGCGGTCGAAGGCGGGCATGACCACGCGCCTGCCGTCCCGCAGGCGCAGGGCAGCGGTGAGCCAGTGCACCGGGTGCACCACGCGCGACTCGACCGCCACCACCTCCGACCAGGGAACCGTGCGTGCACCGAGCGCACCGACCACGCGCAGCCCGTCATCGGAGATCTCCACCCGGGAGCGGGCTGCCGCCAGGGCCGTGATCACGAATCGGGCACCCAGCAGCCCGGCAACGAGCGCCAGTCCCCCCAGGCCCAGCAGCACCAACAGCATGCCCAGCCCCGGGGAGCGGCCATCCTCCAGCCCTGACCACACCAGCACCCCCACGATCACCATCACCAGCGCGGCCCCCAGCAGCAGGGCCGCCACGATCAGCCGCACCACGGTGTCCCTGGTGGCATGGGCGGGCAGCAGGGCGCGCACCATCGGGCGAGCACCGCGCGCACGCGGGCCCTGCAGCTCCTGCACCATCCGCTCGACCGTGGCGCTGCTGCGGCTGTAGTCAGGCAGTGCGCGGCGATCGGTGTCCGGGCCGAGATGGCGGGGGATCGTCATGGATCCAGGCTAGACCCTGCGTAGAGTCATGCCCATGGATTCCACCGGCCCCCGCTTCCGTCGGCCCGGACCGCTGTTCCCCTCCACGGCGGAGGCGATCCCCGGCGAGCCGGATCCCGCGTCCTCGACGGATCTGGCCCACGACTCCGCACAGGCACTGCTGGACGGGGTGTATCGCACAGCTGACCCGGAGGTCGTCGACCGCGTGGTGGGACTGGTGGCGCAGGAGGGCCTGGGAGACCTGGCGGCGCTGTGGTCGGCCTCCCCCGCGACCACCCTGCCCGGGGCGCTGTGGCGGCTGTACGTTCTGCACACCTGGGTGCAGCGCAACGGCGATGACGTGGTGCGCCGCTATCGCGCCGGATCGCGCACGGTGCCGGGGCTGCGCTACCTCTCCGGCATCGCGGAGCCGCCGGACGTCGAGCAGGTGCGCCGCACGATGGACGACATCCTGCGCGGCGCCTTCACCGGTGACCTCGCGCTGGCCCTGAACCGGGCAGGGGCGGTGGCCACGGTGGCCGCCCACGGCACGGCCCACCTGGCCGATCGCGAGGACGTCGACGAGGCGGAGCAGGAGCGGCTGATGGTGCAGGCCGAGCGGCTGCTGTCCACCGGAGAGGCACTCGTCGCCGCCGGTCACCAGGCGGAGGCCGGCACGCTGGAGTGAGGACGGGGCCACCGGCACCCCGGCTCCCGCGGTGAGATTCGGGAGCCACCGCCGCGATGGCCAGGCGGCAGTGGGAGCACCGGCCCGGCTGTGACGAGGTCTGCGCAAGATCGCCCGGCAGCACGGTGTGAGATCGGCGTCGTCGCGCGTGGTGGCCCACCTCAGGGCAGGTGCTCTACGATGGCTCATGCGCCGGGCCGCGGTTGCCCCGGGCTCCAACATCTGCCGCTTCGAGCGGCCTTCGCGCCGACAGGCGCATCCCGGTCCGGCGCACCAACGTCATCGGCCCCCGGCTGTGGTCGGCGAGTGCCGCCCGGCCCCACGAGGAGGCGCGCGAGCGTGGACCTGTTCTTCCCGCGCAGGGTCGAACGTCCGCTGTACGGACAGTTCGGGGAGCTCGCGCAGATCCTGGTGCAGGCCGCCGACGCTCATTCCCGTCTGCTCGGCCACGGGTACCGCGAGCGCAGCCGGATCCTGCCCGCCCTGCACGAGAACACCACGCGCGCCACGGAGCTGTGCGGCCGCATCGCCAACCGTCTGGCGGAATCGCTGATCACCCCGTACGAGGCAGAGCTGCTGTACGAGTTCGCACTCACCATCGCCGATACCACCGACTCCCTCGAGCACACCTCCGAGCTGCTCGTGCTCACCCGGGTGGGCTCCCTGCCCACACCGCTGCTGGAGGCCGCCAAGGGCATCGAGCGCGCCGCCGAGCACACCCTGGTGGCCACCTGGTCGCTGAACCGAGTGGCGGACATCGAGGACTACTACACCCAGGTGCGCAAGATTCGCCGGCAGGGCGACCGGCTGGTGCGGCAGGCGCTGGCTGAGCTGTACCGCCGCGGCGGGGCCTCCTCCGACCTGCTCGCCTTCCGGGACGTCACCTCGGCGATCGGCCGCACCATCGAGCTGCAGGAGCGCACCGCACGCCTGGCGGACCTGCTGCGGGTCAAGGAAGCCTGAGTGTCCGTCGGACTGCTGGTCCTGGTGGTGGGGCTCGCCCTGGCCCTCGCGTACGTCAACGGATTCCACGACGCCTCCAATGCGGTCTCCACCGCCATCGCGACCCGCTCCCTGCGGGAGTCGACGGCGCTGGCCATGGCCGCCCTGCTGAACCTGCTGGGCGCTCTGCTGGCCCTGCTGATCCTGGTGCTGACCACGACGTGGGCGCTGAGACTGCTGGGTCTGACGGAGATGGCCGCTGCCACTGCGGGGGACCCGGACCTGCTGGCCTTCGCACTGATCGCGATAGCACTGTCCACGCTCGCCTGGGAGGTGGGCACCTGGTGGTACGGGATGCCCTCCTCGACGTGGCACGCCTTCTACGGCGGGGTGGCCGGTGCGTACCTCGCCCTCGGCAAGGGGGGCTCCGTGGACCGGATCGCGGCCCTGGTGCTGATCCCCACTCTGCTGGGGCCGGTGCTGTCGGTGGCGCTGAGCTACCTGGCGATGCGGGCCCTCATGGCTATAGGTCGCACGGAGCGCCTGCGCACCGGGCACATCCGCTTCGCGCAGACGGTCTCCGCGGGCGCGGTGGCCACCGGCCACGGAATGAACGACGTGCGGCTCCCGATGGCGGTGGCGATGGTGGCTGCCGCGTCCGCGGGCCTGGAGCCCGCCTCCACCATGTTCCTGGGAGTCCCGATCGCGGTGGCCGTCGCGGCCGGCACCCTCATGGGCGGCCACCGCATCATCCGCACCATCGGCCGGCGCATGACCGATCTGTCCGCCGCACAGGGGTTGGCCGCCGAGAGCTCGGCCGTCCTGGTGATCGCCGGGCTCGCCGCGGGGATCCACGCGCCGATCTCCACCTCCCACACGCTGGCCTCCGGTGTGGTGGGTGCGGGCCTGGCCCGGGGGCCGCGCCACATCAAGTGGAACGTCGTTCGCAGCGTCGTGCTCACGTGGCTGCTGACACCGTTCGGGACCGGGCTGATGTCCTTGGCAATGGTCATCGTGGTCATCAGCCTGCGCTGAGACCGGGCGTCCACCCGGGACGGCGGGCGCCGATATCCTGGACGGGCCCCGAGCAGGCCGGGCCCCGAGCAGAAGGAGGACCGATGTCCGACCGTGACAGCACCTCAGGCGGCCGACGCCGCCCCACCTACGGGCTGCCCGGTCCGGTCCCCGGCAGGGACGACGCCGCTCCGCAGGGGCAGCCCGGTGCACAGGGGCCCGGTGTCGCGGGGTACGACGGCCAGGGATACGGGGCGCAGGGGTACGGCTCTCAGGGGTACGACGGGCAGGAGCAGTACGGTGCCCCGTCCCCGGTCTCGGCCCCCGTCGGCTCGGCCGGCCAGGCGCCCCCGCAGCCCGCGCAGGATCCCTACGGCGCGTCACCCCACGGCCACCCAGTCGGCGCCTCCCCCTACGTGGCATCCGCGCCCGCACCCGGTGGGCCCACCCATCCGCGGAAGCGACGTGGGATCATCCCCCTGG
The DNA here is from genome assembly GCF_025143785.1 of Brachybacterium sp. p3-SID1565. Classification (NCBI taxonomy): domain Bacteria; kingdom Bacillati; phylum Actinomycetota; class Actinomycetes; order Micrococcales; family Dermabacteraceae; genus Brachybacterium; species Brachybacterium sp. p3-SID1565. The sequence continues at coordinate 122,437 of NZ_JAMBDS010000002.1, read as the reverse complement.
TGGTCGGCCTGGTGCTGCTGCTCGTCATCGCCCCGGCAGTGACCATCGGCGGGCTGGTGTGGTCCTTCGGCTCGATCGTGTCGGACCAGGTCAGCGGACCGACGGTGCTTCAGGGCAGCTCTGGTGAGGTGCCGATGGCCGCCAACGAGATGATTATCGTGTACATCCCCTCCGAGGACGCGGCCGGCAGCAGCTGCACGGCCGAGACCCCCGATCAGGGGTCGATCACCATCGTTCCCACCTCGGGCACCGTCACCTTCGGCGACAGCTCCACCTACGAGCAGGCCATCGGGGTGGCCGCGGTCGCCGACACCACGGTCACCGTCAGCTGCGAGGGCACCGACGCACCCGCCTACCTGGGTCCGTACAGCGTGTTCGGCATCGCCGGCCCGCTGCTCATCGGGCCCGCGATCGGCATCTTCACTGGACTCGTGGGCCTTGTGCTGGTGATCGTGGGCATCGTGAAGCTCGTGCGCTCACGCCGCAGCTGACCTTCCCGGTCGAAGACGCCCCGCGGTGTGGACCGGGGCGGTGGTCCCGTCTCACCGCTCGACCCTGGCCTGCCGCTGCATCACCCTGCTCCCCTACAGTGGTCTGGCAGGACCACCACCGAGGACGGAGCGCCGCACATGCATCCCCGCGCAGGCCAGAAAGCACAGACCGAGGACCTCGTCGACGTCGACGAGCTGCTCGATGCGTACTACGACATCCACCCCGATCCCTCGGATCCGGACCAGGCCGTGTCCTTCGGGACGTCCGGGCATCGCGGCTCCTCGCTGGACGCGAAGTTCAACGAGGACCACATCGCCGCCACCACGCAGGCCATCGTCGAGTACCGGGCCTCGCAGGGGATCCACGGTCCGCTGTTCATCGGCCGCGACACCCACGCCCTGTCCCGTCCCGCCTTCGACACCGCGCTCGAGGTGCTGGCGGGCAACGAGGTGGCCACCCTCATCGACTCGATGGACGGCTACACGCCCACCCCGGCGATCTCCCACGCGATCCTGGTGCACAACCGGGGCAAGGGCGCCGAGGACTCCTCCCGCGCCGACGGCATCGTGGTCACCCCCAGCCACAACCCGCCCCGGGACGGCGGCTTCAAGTACAACCCGCCCCACGGCGGTCCCGCTGATTCCGATGCCACCTCCTGGATCGCGGATCGCGCCAACGAGATCCTCGCCTCGGGCCTGCGGGACGTGCGTCGTCACGGCCGCCAGAAGGCGTTGCAGGACGCCGGTCGTCACGACTACCTCCACACCTACGTGGAGGACCTCTCCTCCGTGGTCGACATCGCGGCGATCCGGCGGGCCGGAGTGCGCATCGGCGCCGATCCTCTGGGCGGCGCGGCCGTGGACTACTGGGCCACGATCGGTGAGCTGCACGACCTGGACCTCACGGTCGTGAACCCCTCCGTCGATCCGCAGTTCGGATTCATGACCCTGGACCGGGACGGCAAGATCCGAATGGACTGCTCGAGCCCCTGGTCGATGGCCTCGCTGCTGGAGCAGCGCTCGAGCTTCGACATCGCCACCGGCAACGATGCGGACTCCGACCGTCACGGGATCGTCACCCCCGATGCCGGGCTGATGGATCCCAACCACTACCTGGCCGTGGCCATCCGCTACCTCTTCGCCCATCGTCCCGACTGGCCCGCAGGCGCCAAGGTCGGCAAGACGGTAGTGTCCTCCCGGCTGATCGACCAGGTCGTCTCCTCCCTGGGGCGCGAGCTGTTCGAGGTGCCGGTGGGCTTCAAGTGGTTCGTGCCCGGGCTGATCGACTCCTCGGTGGGCTTCGGCGGGGAGGAGAGCGCCGGAGCATCGTTCCTGCGCAAGGACGGATCGGTGTGGACCACCGACAAGGACGGCATCATCCTGGCGCTGCTGGCCTCGGAGATCCTCGCGGTCACCGGGCGCACCCCCAGCCAGCTGCACGCCGAGCTGGTGGAGGAGTTCGGTCGCAGCTCGTACGCGCGTATCGATGCCCCGGCCGACCGGGAGCAGAAGGCGCGTCTGAAGGCGCTCAGCGCCGACGAGGTCACCGCCGACGAGCTGGCCGGCGAGCCGATCACCGCCGCCATCACCGAAGCCCCTGCCGGGGGCGCGATCGGCGGTCTGCGGGTCTCCACCGAGTCGGCCTGGTTCGCGGCACGCCCCTCGGGCACCGAGGACGTGTACAAGATCTACGCGGAGTCGTTCCGCGGTGATGAGCACCTGGCACAGGTGCAGGACGCGGCCAAGGCGCTCGTGGACGGGGTCCTCAGCGACTGACCTCCTGGCCCGCGCGGTACCACCGCCCAGGGCGTGGCGCCATGCACAGGGCTCTTGCAACGGAGTCCGCGCGTTGTCACCCTGGTACGCCGAAGGTAAAGAGTCGGTAGGGTAATGTTCCCGACCGGACCGCAGGACCCAAGGCACCGAGGCTCCCGCTGCGCGGGAGCGATAGAGAGAGGGGGTACCGCGTCCATGCGATTGCGAGCACGAATGTGCGTCTGCACCGCCGCCATGGCGATCGCAGCCCCCATCGCTCTTCCGGTGGCTGCTGCCCAGTCGCCGAGCACGGATCTGACCGCAGAGCAGCCCGCTGCTGTCGCCGGCATCGGTGTCAGCCTCGCCCTGGGGGCGGATGCCTCCCGCGGCGGGACCCCCGATGGCAGAGGCAAGAGGCACCCCTGCGGCGATGACCCTCGTGAGTCCTGCTGCGGCAACGGCAAGGACGACGAGGCTGATCCCGACGACGATAAGGTCGAGGATCCCGACGGAGGTGCCCCTTCCGAGGAGGACGGCGACGGGGATCCTGCCGAGGGGGAAAAGGAGCACTCAGAGCCGACACCCGACCCCGAGCCGGAGCCGACAACCGACCCCGAGCAGGAGCCGGAGCCGGAGCCGACAACCGACCCCGAGCAGGAGCCGGAGCCGACAACCGACCCCGAGCCAACGGACGGGTCTGATTCCTCCACGCCCCCGTCAGAGCCGACGCCCACGGGGGCACAACCCACATCACCTGATCCCACCGAGAGCGCGCGTGCCATCAGGACGCCCCAGTCTCCCTCCCCGGATCCCACGGACGGCAGCAGGACCGAGGCCGAGGAACCACTTGCCGAGGAGAACGTCGACCCCGGCACCTCCGAGGATCCGCCCCTCACGGAGGAACAGCCCGCCCAGCAGGCGGAGCCGATAGAACCCCCCGTGGACGCCCACGAGGTGGAGCCGGTGGAACCGCCCGAAGACGCAACGGAGGCCGAGGGTGCCGTCGAGCCCGCCGAGCCCAGCAGCCCCTCCCCGCAGCCTGCGCCGTCGCCCGGAACCCCGGGACCGCAGACCCCGAACGCCGATGAGGCGGCTGCTGCGGAGACTCGGCTGGAGAACGACACCGACCAGCCCCCCGCCAGGCCAGCAGGGTCATCGGACAGCGGACCCCTCACCCGGCTGATCCATGCCATCACCCAGAACGACTCCCGTCCCGCCGGGCGTATCCGCCAGGTGCTGATGGTAGCTCTCGGCGTCGGCTTCCTCACCGCGGCCGGATTCGTGGGTGCCACCTGGCGCGGCCGACACGCCACCGTGAATATCGAGGATTCCGACCCCGACGACCCACGGAGCTGATCCTCTCGCTCGCCCAGCGGGGTGATCCCTCCGCTCGCCTCAGCGCTCAGTGGGCCTGGACGCTCAGTGCGTCTGATGCATCGCTCGTGCAACGGCGAGCTCGCCTGCGGGGCAGGTCAGCGCGGCCGATCCCGCTCTTCGCGCAGCAGGCGCCGCACATGGGCCATGATCGACGGGACCGCGCGCTGCATGCCCAGGACCGTCTCGTCGAAGGCCTCCTGCTCGTCGTACCACGGGTCCGGCACATCGAGGTCCTCGTTCCGGGCATCGATCGAGGTCTCCGGGTCGAACTGCCTCCACAGCAGCACCTCGGGGCTGGCCTGCCCCTCCGGGATCTGCTCCATCATGCGCCGCAGCGACTGCAGGTGCTGGGAGGTCATCACCAGCACCAGGTCCCAGGTCGTGAGCTCGGACAGGTGCACCGTGCGTGCGGTGTGCTCGAAGGGCTGCCGATAGCCGGCGCGCTCCAGGGCGAACATCGTGCGCTCATCCATCGGCAGGCCCTCGGCGTCCCAGCTGGTCCCGGCCGACTCCACCTCCACCTGCTCGGACAGCCCCTCGGCGCGCACTGCCTCACGCAGCATCACCGCTGCCGCCGGGGAACGGCAGATGTTCCCTGTGCAGACGGTGAGGACGCGCAATGTCGGCATTCGCCCATTGTGCCAGGCCGGGTGCGCGGGCGGAGTCTTGCGGCGCACCGTGGGGAACCGCACCCGAACCGGACAGATGCATGGGATGCGCGTACCCCGCGTCATCCGGGGCCCGTACAATGCCGACGGAAGGCATGCGGGGTCTTCGCGACCCTGCGGGGGAAGCCCGCGCACACACCCGAAATCGACGGCCCAGGAGGTCAGCCATGGCCGACATCATCCGCGCCCACGACGACGACTGGTCGCTCGTGCGCGAGATCCGCCTACGCTCGCTCAGCACCGACCCCTCGGCCTTCGGCCAGAGCTGGGACAAGGAATCCACCTACGACGACTCGGTGTGGCGCCAGCGCGTCGACGAGGCCACCTGGTTCCTGGCCGTGGAGAGCGGTCAGCCCGTGGGCGTGGTCGCGGTGCGTCAAGAGGAGGACTCCCCCGACGACGAGCGCGAACTCCAGGCCATGTGGGTGACCCCGGCCTCCCGCAAGACGGGTATCGCCCAGGCGCTGGGCGAGGCCGTGCTGGAGTGGGCCCGCGAGGACGGCGCGAGCACGGTCACCCTGTACGTCGGCCCCTCCAACACCGGCGCCCTGGCCGTGTACGAGAGCCTGGGCTTCAGCGACACCGGTGACCGTTGGCGGATCGTCGAGGACGATCCCGACGGTGCCTGGATCAAGATGGCTCGCGCGCTTTGAGCACCACCGACCGCCCTCACTGGGCGGCCCGGATCGAGGACGTCAAGAACAGCATCGTCGGCGGTGTCCTGCGCAGCCTGGGCTGGGACCTCCGCCTGCAGCCGTTCCACGGCTACGGCATCCCCTCGCACGTGAGGATCCTGGCCAAGCTCCTGTACGCCACCAAGGGCACGCCCGCCGACTACTACGACCAGCCGGTGCACGACATGCGCTCGATGGCGGTGCGCGGCTGGCGGAACTTCACCGCACAGGTCGCGCCCAACCGCAAGGTGCACATCTCCATCGGCGACAAGCAGTACACCCAGCGCGCCGACCGCACCGGAATCGTCGATGCGCGGCTGGACGTGGATCTCGAACCGGGTGAGCACGAGGCGGTGCTGTGGACCGTTCCGGGAAACGAGGTCACGGCCACCGTCACCGTCTACGCCCATGGCGAGCGCCTGGGCCTGGTCAGCGACATCGACGACACCGTGATGGTGACGTGGCTGCCGCGGCCGATGCTGGCCTTCTGGAACGCGTTCGTGATCCACCAGTCCTCCCGCAAGGTGGTGCGCGGCATGCCGATGCTCTACCAGCGGATCATGCGCGAGCATCCGGACAGCCCGGTGGTGTACCTGTCCACCGGCGCCTGGAACGTGTTCCCGGTCCTGAAGCGGTTCCTGCACAAGAACGGCTACCCGGACGGTCCGCTGCTGCTGACCGACTGGGGCCCCACCAACACCGGCATCTTCCGCTCCGGGCAGGAGCACAAGGAGCGCTCGCTCGAGCAGCTGGCGTCCTTCCTGCCACAGGTGAACTGGCTGCTGATCGGAGACGATGGCCAGCACGACCCCTCGATCTACGCGCGCTTCGCCGAGAAGCGCCCGGAGAACGTGCAGGCGATCGCGATTCGACAGCTCACGGAGTCGGAGCAGCTGCTCGCCCACGGCACCACGCGGCCGCTCGAGGAGCCGTCCGAGCAGGACACCACCCCCCCGATGGTGCAGGCACCGGACGGCCACGGGCTGCTGAAGAAGCTCCAGCAGATCGGTCTGCTCAAGGCCAGCGCCTCCCGGTGACAGGCACCCAGTTCGCTCCCGTCAGGATCCGGCAGGCCCGCGCCTGCGACATCCCGGTCCTGCTGGAGATCGTCCAGTCCGCCTACCGCGGTGAGGGCGGATGGACCACCGAGGCGCACCTGGTGCGCGGACACCGCACCGATGAAGCAGAAGTGCGCGGTCTGCTCGAGGATCCTCACGCCCTGCTCCTGGTGGCCCAGCGACAGCCGGCATCGGGCCCGGCAACGGTGGGGCCGACGCGAGAACCGACGACGGGGCCGACCGGGGCGCCCGCTGCCGCCCTGACGGTGCTGGGATGCTGCTACACCCGCCGGGACCCGGATGAGCCCCAGCGGGCGGAACTCGGACTGTTCGCCGTCAGCCCCTCCGCGCAGGGCGCCGGAGTGGGACGGGCACTGATCGAAGCGCACGTGGCACGCCGTGCACAGGACGGTGTGCGCCGCATCGAGCTGTGCGTCCTGCAGAACCGCCCCGAGCTGCGCGCGTGGTACGAGCGTCGCGGGTTCCAGACGATGGAGGGCACCCTCCCGTTCCCGGCCGATCCATCCCTGCTCGTGGAGCCCGGCCTGAGGATGGAGCGGATGGTGCGGACGCTCCTGCCGACTTCGGCAGGCCGCTGACCTGCGACGTTCGTCCCTCTTGTGAAGTGCGTCCCAGGATAGGCTGGGCCCATGAGCATGGACGCTTACTCCCCCGCCGCCTATCGCTTCGCCAACACCCCGTACCGGCGTGTGGGCCGTTCCGGGCTGAAGCTGTCGCCCATCTCGCTGGGACTGTGGCAGAACTTCGGTGAGAACCGGGATCCGCTGGCGCTGAGGACGATCGTGCGCCGCGCATTCGACCTGGGCATCACGCACTTCGACCTTGCCAACAACTACGGCCCTCCCCCTGGCAGCGCCGAGACCCACATCGGTCGGATCCTCGACCAGGACTTCAGCAATCATCGTGACGAACTGGTGATATCCACCAAGGCCGGCTACGAGATGTGGGACGGTCCCTACGGTGACGGCGGTTCCCGCAAGTACCTGCTGAGCTCCCTGGACCAGTCCCTGGGGCGGCTGGACCTCAACTACGTGGACATCTTCTACCACCACCGCGAGGATCCGGAGACTCCGCTGGAGGAGACGATGGGAGCACTGGACCAAGCGGTGCGCTCCGGGAAGGCGCTGTACGTCGGCATCTCCAACTACTCACCGGAGAAGACCCGAGAAGCCGCGAGGATCCTCGCTGACATGGGCACTCCGCTGCTGATCCATCAACCCTCGTACTCGATGTTCAACCGTCACATCGAGAACGGGCTGCTGAAGACGGCGGAGGAGCTCGGCATCGGCCTGGCGGCATTCTCCCCCCTCCAGCAGGGACTGCTCACGAACCGCTACATGTCCGGTGTGCCGCAGTCCTCGCGGGCCGGGAGCTCCTCGCCATCGCTCAGCGAGAAGCAAGCCCGCGACCCGGAGTACCAGAAGCGCGTTCGCGGCCTGTCCGACATCGCCCACGAGCGCGGGCAGAGCCTCGCGCAGATGGCGCTGGCCTGGGCGCTGCGCCATCCACAGGTGTCCACTGCACTGGTGGGCGCTTCGTCCGTGCACCAGCTCGAGCAGAACATCCAGACCCTCCAGAAGCTCGACTTCACGGATGAGGAACTGCGCCGCATCGACGAGTTCGCGATCGACGGCACCGCCCGCTGACTCACCGCAGCAGGCCGGGTGCTCCGAGGCCGAGCAGCACACGCATCGGGCGGGTTGAAAGCCCAGGTCCGAAAGTCGGTCACACACGCTGAGAGCGGGGCGCATCTGAGAACCACACATGGTTCCCAGATGCGCCCCGCTTGTCATCGCCGCAGATCAGCGAGCTCCCCACCGGTTGACCGGGCCGGATCCACATCGAGGTTCCTCCCCATGCATCACCGGTGCAGGGCCCCTAAGTTCGGGCCATGTCTTCCCGAACGCGCCCACCGCGGGGCGCTGTGCTCGCTCGCGCTGAGCTTCGTGCGGCCGGAGTGCACCCGCGGCGCCTCGCCTCATCGGAGTTCACCGACGTGTTCAGCGGGCACGTCACGCCATCGAGCGATCCCGCCCCGCTGTTCGACATCGCAGATGTGCTCGTGCGGGCCAGGCTGCCCGGGGCTCTCCTCAGCCACACCACTGCAGCTGAACTGTGCGACCTGCCCCTTCCGGATCACGCCCGGTACGCCACGGGCGGGACGCTCCATGTGACGGTCACGGCAGCCGACCGTCGCCGCGCCGGCCCACAGGTCACCACCCATCGGCTCAGCAATCCGGGTCAGACCGCGCGCGAGCCGCTGCCCACCGTCGGCATGCCCGCTCTTCTGTGCGGTCTGGCGACGATGCTGAGCACGGAGGAGATGGTTCTCGTGCTGGATCACCTGATGGGTCCAGCGGCACAACACCGTCGTCGCTCGCGCGAGGAGATCTGGCGATTCGCATCGATCGGTGCTCCCATGCCCGGGAAGGCGCGGCTACGCCAAGCGCTGTGGCGGGCCCGACCGGATGTGCCGAGCGGCATCCATACACGTATCCGCCGGTTCTTCCATCTCGCTGGAGTCCCGCCACCTGTCGAGAACCTGTCCCTCGCGACGGACATCCCCGGGATCAGCGTGATGGTGGATTTCGCCTATCCCGAGTCGCGCATCGGGATCCTGTGGACCGATTCCTCGAACTCGCCACGCTCCCGTCGGGAAGCTCGACTCCGCGAAGCCGATCTCCTGCAGCTGGGATGGATCGTGCTCCATCTGTCCCTCGCAGATCTGGATGACCCGCAGGGGTTCGTCGCGGTGTTCCGGGCTGCATCGAGAACTCGCCGGGCGGCGGCCTGACCCCGCCGGCCGTCCGAACCCACCGGTGGTCTGAGCCGATCGGAAGCATGCCCGGGCTCCGGGCACCTTTTATGACATACCGGGTGCTTCTGCTCGGAGTAGGGCGCATCTCAGAACCACGAGATGGTTCTGAGATGCGTCCCGCATCGAGTGCCGCGAGCCCGGTCCCGCGGCAGGCACAACGGATCGGACGCGCCGGGGCCCGGGAGCATCTCGGGGCCCGGCAGCATCAGCCGGGGGCCCGGCTGCATCAGCCGGTGTTCTTCAGGCCCGCCGCCACACCGTTGATCGTGGTGAGCAGGGCTCGCTGGAGATCCGGTTCCAGCTGCTCCCCGCGCTCGGTGGCCGCTCGGGCCCGCTGCAGCAGCGCGACCTGCATGTACGAGATCGGATCGAGATAACGATCGCGCACGGCAAGGGTGCGCTTGAGCACCGGCTGGTTGTCCAGCAGGCCCAGCACGCCGGTGAGCCGCTCGATCTCCTCCACCGCCAGGTTGTACTCCGCACGGATGGTCTCGAACAGCGGCCACAGCCGCTCCGGCACCAGGGAGTGCACGTAGTGCGCGGCGATCTGCATGTCCGTCTTGGCCAGGGTCATCTCGACGTTGCTGATGACGGTCCGGAAGAAGTGCCAGTGGCGCAGCATGTCGTGCAGGTCCGGCTCCAGCCCGGCCTCCCGCGCGGCCTTCAGCCCGGAGCCGGCGCCGAACCAGCCCGGCACGATCTGCCGCGACTGCGTCCAGCCGAAAACCCACGGGATCGCCCGCAGGCCGTCCAGGCCCTTCTCCGAGGTCGTCCGCTTCGAGGGCCGCGAGCCGATGTTCAGGTCGCCCAGCAGCTCCACGGGGGTGGAGGTCACGAAGTACTCCGGCAGGTCCGGATCGTCCACCAGCTTCCGGTACGCCGCGAACGCCGCATCGGAGACCGTCTCCATCGCCTCGCCGAAGCGCACCAGCTGCTCCGGTGTGGTGCGCGGCTGCGTGTGCAGGGCGGATCCCTCCAGCACGGCCGCGAGGGACAGGTCGAGGTTCTCCCGCGCCAGCGTGGGGAGCATGTACTTGTCGGAGATGACCTCGCCCTGCTCGGTGAACTTGATCTCCCCCTCCAGTACCCCGTAGGGCTGGGCCAGGATCGCGTCGTACGTCGGCCCGCCACCGCGGCCCACGGAGCCGCCGCGCCCGTGGAACAGACGCAGGGTCACCCCGTGCCGCGCAGCGGCGTCGCGCAGACGACGCTGCGCCTGGTGGATCTCCCACTGGCTGGTCATCACGCCGGCTTCCTTGTTGCCGTCGGAGTAGCCCAGCATCACCTCCTGGCGATCCCCGCGCAGGCGCACCACCTCGCGGTAGGAGGGGTCGCTCAGCAGCTCGTCCAGGATCTCCCCGGCGTGACGCAGCTCCTCGACCGTCTCCAGCAGCGGTACGAAGCCGATGTCGGAGCGGTTCTTCTCGTCGCCGCCGGCGATGTTCACGAGCCCGGCCTCGCGAGCCAGCAGCACCGCGGCGAGGACGTCATCGGCCCCGCGAGTCATCGAGACGATGTAGGTCTCGATGACATGGGGCCCGTAGGTGCGGTGCGCGTCGCGGATCTCCCGGAACACGTTGAACGTGGTGCGGGTGGAGTCGTCCAGGATCGTCTCGTCCTCGGTGATGGCCGAGCCCACCAGCGGACGCCGGCTAGCCAGCTCCGCGGACAGCACCGCGGTGCGCTGGGTGCGGTCGAGATCGGAGTACGGGGTCTCCAGCTCCCCCACCTGGTCGAACAGCCGCACCAGCACCTCGTGGTGCTTCTCGGCGTGCTCACGCACGTCCAGCGTGGCCAGGTTCAGGCCCGAACCGGCCAGCACCAGCTGCGCGATCGCCAGTCCCCCGTCCGCCATGCGGGTGGCGCCGTGGCGGCGCAGCGCCTCGCGCACCACCGTGAAGTCGTCCTGCAGCTCCGCACCGTCGCGGTAGTCGCGCCCCGGCACATGCGGCTCACCGCTGTGGATCCGCCTGCGGGTGGCACGCAGCTTCGAGCGCATCGCCCCCAGCTTCAACCGGTACGGCTCCTCCAGGTACAGCTCCTGCTGCACCCCGTCGATGTCGGTGACGTGCTCGAGATCGGCCCGCAGGCTGGCGGTCAGCTCCTCGTCCTCGCCGGTGAGGGCGCTGGAGACGGACAGCTCGACGATCAGCTCGTTGATGGCCTCGATGGCGATGTCGATCGCGGTGTCGGCCTGCAGTTGCAGCACCTCCCGGGTGACCTCGGCGGTGACGTACGGGTTGCCGTCGCGGTCACCCCCGATCCAGGAGCCGAACCGCAGCGGCACCTCGCGGTCGTGCAGCTCCGCTCCGTACGTGCGCAGCTCGTCTCGGAGGTCGTCCAGCATCGCCGGCATGGTCTGGGAGTAGATCTGCCGCAGGTAGTACAGGGCGTTGCGGGCCTCGTCCTGGGGAGTGGGGCGCTGGCGGCGCAGCTCGTCGGTCTGCCACAGCGACTCGATCAGCTCCGCCAGTGCGGTGTCCTGACGGCGCCGCTCGACACTGCCCTCCTCGGTGTCCGTCTCCAACAGGTCCGAGATCCTGCGCAGCTTGGTCAGCACTGCACGTCGGGACGCCTCGGTGGGGTGCGCGGTGAACACCAGGCGCACGTCGAGCGAGTCCACCGCCTTCTGCAGGCCCTCGGCGCCCAGTTCCTCATGGATCGCCCGCACGGTGCGCGGAATCCAGGAGTCGGCGGTGGGGCGCTCGGCGAGAGCGCGCACTCGGTACACCTGCTCGGCCGCATTGGCCAGCAGGAAGTACTGAGTGAAGGCTCGGGTCAGGGCCGTGGCCTGCTCGATCGGCAGCCGGGCCAGGCGCTCCTGCACCTCGCGCGCCTCGACCGTGCTGTGGGAGGCCTTCGCCTCCTTGGTGAGCTGACGCACCTGTTCCACCAGATCCAGCAGCTCCTGGCCGTTCTGATCAGCGAGAGTGCGGCCCAGCAGGGTGGAGAGTCTGCGAACGGTCGCTCTCAGAGGTGCATCAATGTGCGGATCGTCCCCGACGACAGGGAACTCGCTGGTCAGGGTCGGAACGCGGATGGCGTCGGCATCGGGCACGGGGCCTCCTGGGTAAGACGGCGACACGGAGCGGTCACCGACGTTGAGGGCGACCGCCGCGGCGCGGATGAACGGGGCCAGACTACCGCGCAGCGGCAGGCGGGCCATCGCGGGCGACCGCAGAGCGGCACCCGGCGGGCACGCCCTGGGAACGACGAGGGCCCCGGCACGGATCGCCGGGGCCCTGGCAATGGGCGGAGACGAGAGGATTTGAACCTCCGAGGCGGTTTATCACCACCTACTCCCTTAGCAGGGGAGCGCATTCGGCCGCTCTGCCACGTCTCCTGGTGCCGTCGGACGGCACGCCGATACAGCATACGGGAGGGCCGGGGCACCACCAAAGCGACAGTGGCTGATCAGCCGCGCATCACACCCATCACACCGTGAGGTGACCGCGGAATGCAGCAGCACGCAGCAGTCCCTCCCGCAGCTGCCGACGCAGGAGCCTCACAGCGAGAGCGTGGTGCGCAGCAGGTCGATGTGCTTCGGGGTGCCCACGCGGTACTTCACCAGGGTGAGCTCGCCCTCGGCGTCGATGGCGAAGGTGGAGCGGATGGTCCCCTCCACGATCCGCCCGTACATGTTCTTCTCCCCCCACGCCCCATAGGCGGCCATGGTCTGGTGCGACTCGTCCGAGGCCAGGGTGTACGGCAGATCCTGTTCGGCGACGAACCTGTCCAGGGCCTCCACCGGGTCCGGGGAGATCCCCACGACCCGATACCCCGCGTCGAGGAACATCTGATGGTTGTCCCGCAGGTCACACGCCTGCCGGGTGCACAGCGAGGTGTTCGCTGCCGGGTAGAACCAGATCACGGCCGGTGCTCCGCGCAGCTCCTCCAGGGTCACTCGGCCACCTCCGGCGGTGGGCAGGTCGAAGGCGGGGGCGGCGTCGCCGATGGCGAGCTTCACGGGGGCGGTGCTCACGGGGCAGGACTCCTGATGGTCGGGTGGCACGAATGCGCGGGATCGCGCGGCGGTCCCAGTATGGCCGGGTCGGGATCCCGGCAGGGCCTGATCGACCGACCGCCCCCACCGGCCGCTCACGCCGGATAGGTTCGATGCCACGGAACCGTCGAGGAGGACCCGATGACCGAGCGACTCTCCACCGCCACCCTGGGCTCACTGCCCCCGGAGGTGGCGCGCCCCACATACGACAGGACGGGGATCAAGGTAGGCATCGCACACATCGGCGTGGGCGGTTTCCACCGCTCCCACCAGGCGATGTACCTGGACCGACTGCTCGAGCAGGGAGCCGCCCGGGACTGGGGGATCTGCGGCATCGGCCTGCTGGACTCGGACGCGCACATGCGGGACGCACTGACGGCACAGGACGGCCTGTACACGCTGGTCCTCAAGCATCCGGACGGCACCCGCGAGCGGCGGGTGATCGGCAGCCTCGTCGAGTACCTCCATGCCCCCACGGACCTGGAGGCGGTGCTGGAGAGGCTGGCCGATCCCGCGATCCGCATCCTGACGCTCACGGTCACCGAGGGCGGGTACAACGTCTCCCGCACGCACGGCTCCTTCGACCTCACCGCACCCGGCGTCGCCGCGGACCTCGCCCCTGGAGCCGCACCTCGGACCGTGTTCGGCGTAGTCACAGCCGCGCTGGCGCGCAGGCGTGAGCGCGGGGTGCCGCCCTTCACCGTCCTCAGCTGCGACAACCTCCAGGGCAACGGGGAGGTGGCTCGCACGGCCTTCACCACTTTCGCCTCGGCACTGGACGAGGAACTGGGCTCATGGATGCGCGAGTCGGTGCGCTTCCCCTCCAGCATGGTGGACCGGATCACGCCGGTGACGGCGGAGGCCGACATCGTCGAGAACGACGACGCCCTGGGGGTGCACGACGCCTGGCCCGTGATCGCCGAGCCCTTCGAGCAATGGGTGATCGAGGACGACTTCCCCACCGGCAGGCCACCGTGGGAGCAGGTGGGCGCTCAACTGGTGGACGACGTCGAGCCGTACGAGCACATGAAGCTGCGCCTGCTGAACTCCACCCACCAGGCGATCGCCTACCTCGGGTACCTGGCGGGCCATCGCTACGCGCACGAGACCATGGGCGATCCACGGATCGTGTCCCTGCTGAGGCGCTACTGGACGGAGGAGGCTCGACCGACGCTGCCTCCGGTCCCCGGGGTGGACCTGCAGGAGTACACCGACACCCTCGAGAAGCGCTACGGCAACGAGCACGTGCGCGACACCTTGGCCCGGCTGTGCGCGGACTCATCCAACCGGATCCCGCCCTGGCTGGTGCCGGTGGTGCGGGACCGACTGGCTCAGGACGGGCCGGTGCACTGCTGCGCGGCGGTGATCGCCGCCTGGGCCCGCTACGCCGAGGGCGTGGACGAGCAGGGCGAGCCAATCACGGTGGTGGACGCACTGCAGGACCGCGTGATGGCGGCCGCACGCGCCCAGCTGCCGGTGGAGCAGGGCGGCACCGGTGATGACCTGGCGTTCCTGCGGGACCGGTCGCTGTTCGGGGACCTGGTGGACGATGACCGCTTCACCACTCCCTATCGGCAGGCCCTCTCGCTGCTGCACGCCAGGGGAGCCACCGCCGTGCTGGACCTGCTGGTCCCGGTGCCTGGTCGACCTCCCACCGCCGGAACGGACGCCGGCCAGACGCCCGACCCCGGCCCCCTGGATCGACCGGCGTCGGACGCGACAGGCACGTCGGACGCGACAGGCACGTCGGACGCGACAGGCACCCAGGCTCGACAGACGGCACCGCCCTGGCCAAGGACGTGTGGATGCTCGGCATCGGCGCCTCCCTGCTGATGCAGGCCGCCGGAAAGGGCAAGAAGTCCTCCACGTGATCAGTGCGGGGCCGCCCTGCCTGCTAGCGAGGGGCGGCCCTGCCGATCAGTCGCTGCACCCCCATCACCAGGGTCATCGGCGTCCATGCCCCGAGTGCAGGAGTCAATCTGCCGAGCGGTCCGTTGCACCGTCGGCAGCGCCGTCCATCGTGGCGAGGATCCCCAGGTCGGTGCGGGCCCACCAGTGCCCCGTCTCCCGCTTCTCCTGGGCCGTGGTGTACCTGTAGTCGTACAGCTTGACCCGCAGCCGCGCCGGCGGCGCACCATCGAAAGGATCGATGCGCAGCAGGCGGCGCACCGCGGGGTCACCCTCGGCGAGCTTCTCCAGCAGTGCGACGAACCACCCCTCGGCGCCGGGCCGCAGGGCCAGGAACCACATCATCCAGTCCAGCCGCAGGTGGTACGGGGCGAACTGTCGGGGCCGCCGGGCCGGGTCCCCGGGCTTGCCCTTGAACTCGTAGGCCCGCCAGTCCCCCTCCTGCGGCGACCTGCTCATGGTCCCCTCGATCACCACCTCGAGGCGGCGCTTGGTCATGGATCCGAAGGCGCCGTAGGCGTTGACCAGGTGCCATCGGTTGAAACTGGCGTTCATCAGCTGATGGCGGGAGAACAGGTTCCGCAGCGGCTTCCAGCTCAGCACCAGCAGCCAGGTGAACACCGCACCGGTGAGCAGCAGCCACCACAGCGGGGAGTGCGCGCCTGCTCCTGGGCCGATGACCGGATCAGTGCCCTGACCGGCTCCCCCGTCGGCCCCCGGGGTGCCGCTCAGCGGAAGGCCCCACCCCGGCCAGGGGCCTCCCACGACCCATCGCAGGAAGGAATCACTGATCGCGCTGAACGCGACGATGATGGTGAGCCAGTTCAGCCAGGCGTAGTTGCCCGTGAGCACCAGCGCGAGCTGAGTGAGGATGATCAGGCATGCGGCGATCGAGGCGATCGGCTGGGGCGCGAGGATCAGCCACACCACTCCCAGCTGCACGGCGTGGCTGCCCAGCACCTCGCAGCGGTGCCACCAGCGCCGCTTCAGGTGCGCCCACCGGCTCAGCGGGCCGGGCATCGGCTGGGTCTGATGGTGGTGGTCCATGGCGGTGAGGTCCCGCCACGCGGTGTCGCCGCGCATCTTGATCATGCCCGCCCCGAACTCCAGGCGCAGCAGCAGCCACATCAAAAACAGCAGGATCAGCGTGGGCGGGGGCACCGCGTGCGAGCCCAGGAAGCCCACCACGAAGCCGACCTCCAACAGCATCGACTCCCAGCCGAAGCCGTAGAACCTCTGGCCGATGCTGTGGATCGAGAGGTACAGGCCCCACATCGCCAGGAACACCGGGATCGTGGTCCAGGCCGGCCCCTGCTGCGGCAGCCCGACCACCACGGAGGCACCCAGCAGCATGCCCACGGTGCACATCGCCCGCAGCCGACGGTCGCTGTACGGGGTGCGATGCCAGTGGAACAGGCTGGGGCTGCGCCGTGACGACGGACGCGCCAGGTGCTCGGGCGCCGGCAGCAGGCCCCGCTCCCCCAGCAGTGCGGGGAACTGGTGGTACGTGGACAGGAACGCGATCACGTAGACCGCCGCCACCCCGCGCTGGATCACCTCGCGGGCGATGGTGCGGTCGTCGGCGTCCAGGAGCGCCAGCCAGGTGCTGAGGTCCACTGTTGCTCACCTCCTCGGTCCCCAGCATTGTGACGCCTCGGCGCAGCGCAGTTCATCTCTGGGATCGGGTCGGCTATCGTCCACCTGGACACCCCGCCGCCCGAGCGGAGAACCGAAAGGCACCCACCATGGCAGAACGCACCGTCACCATCGCCAGCCGATCGGGCCTGCACGCCCGGCCGGCCAGCATCTTCGCCAAGGCTGCAGCGGAGCAGCCGGCCGTCGTCACCATCGAGAAGGTGGGCGGCAGCGCCGTGAAGGCCTCCAGCATCCTGATGCTGATGACGCTGGGAGCCGGCCACGGCGACGAGGTGGTGCTGCGCGCGGAGGGTGAGGGCGCCGAGGAGTCGGTCGATGCACTGGGCGACCTGCTGGAGAAGGATCTCGACGAGCAGGAGTGACCCCGCTCCGACCGGGAGCGTGACCTCTCAGATGCCGAGGTCGCCGAGGATCGGCAGACCCGCACGAACGGCATCGCGGCACTCCGCGGCGGTGCGTGCCGCAAGGGCCCTCGCCGCCAGTTCCTTCGCCTGCTCCAGAGTGACGCTGGCCAGCACCGCAGCGACCAGGGGCAGCGAGCGCGGCGCCATCGACAGACTGCTCACCCCGAGCCCGACCAGCACCACCGCCAGCGCCGGGTCCCCGGCGGCCTCACCGCACACCCCCACCGGCTTGTCTGCGACCGCGCTGTCGACCGTCGGGCCCTCCGCGACCCGGCGCGCGCCCTCGCAGGTGGACCGCACCAGTGCCAGCACCGCGGGCTGCCACGGGGTGTTCAGATGCGCCAGGGCGCCCAGCTGGCGATCGGCCGCCATCGTGTACTGCGTGAGGTCGTTGGTGCCGATCGAGGCGAAGTCGCAGGCGGCCAGGTGGCGATCGGCTGTGATCGCCGCCGAGGGTGTCTCCACCATGATCCCCGCCGGGCCCAGCCCCCGCTCACGGCACAGGGCCACGAAGTCCTCGGTGTCCTCGACGGTGGAGATCATCGGTGCCATCACCCATACCTCCGCCTGCGACGCCGCTGCGGCCACCGCGATCGCATCGAGCTGGTCCGTCAGCACAGAAGGTCTCTCCCATGAGGTGCGATAGGCGCGCACGCCCAGCGCTGGATTCGGCTCCGGGCCCGCGACAAGGAACGGCAGCGGCTTGTCCGCACCGGCGTCGAGGGTGCGCACCACCACCTTCCTGCCCGGGAAGCGTGAGAACACCGCACCGTAGGCCTCGGCCTGCTCCTGGACCCCCGGGGCCGTCTCACGGTCGAGGAACAGGAACTCGGTGCGGAACAGGCCGACGCCGTCGGCGTGCGCGGCCTCGGCCACTAGGGCGTCCTGCGCACTGCCGATGTTGGCCAGCAGCTGCACGGCGGTCCCGTCGGCCAGCGACGCGCCCCCGCCGCCGTAGACCAGGGGGTGGTTCTGCAGCTCCGTCCAGGCGGCAGCGCAGCGGTGGTGATCCTCGATGACCTCATCGGTGATGGTGCCCGCCCCGGCATCGACGAACACCTCGGTGCCGTCGGGGAAGGCATGGATGCCGCGAGCGGCCACCACGGCCGGCAGGCCCAGGTGGCGGGCCAGGATCGCGGTGTGCGACTGGGGCCCGCCGTCGGAAGTGATCAGTGCCAGCACCCGGTCCGGGTCGAGGGTGGCGGTGTCCGCGGGGGCGAGGTCCACCGCGGTGAGGATGAACGGCTCCTCGACCTGGGGGATGCCCGGGGGCTGCTCCCCGCGAAGCTCGGCGACGATCCGGTCGCGCACGTCGCGCACGTCGGCTGCGCGCTGGGCCATGTCGCCGCCCAGCTCCTCGAGCATGCGGGCCACCTGGTCGCCCGCCTCCCATACCGCACGAGCCGCGCTGAGCCGGCCGGTGATCACCAGCTCCTGCGCGGCCTGGATCAGGGACGGATCCACCGCCATCTGAGCGGTCACCTCCAGGAGAGTGCGGGCCTCACCCGTGGCCCTCTCCGCCCGGCGGGCGAGGGCCCGGGCTGCGGATGCCGCCGCCACGGGGATGCGCTCGGACTCGGTGACCGCGTCGCTGCTGCGGGGAATCCGCTCCCCGGCCGAGGGCTCGGCGACCGGTGGTGCCATGGCCCGGATGGTGCCGACCACACGTCCAGGGCTGACTGCGACTCCCGTCACCTGGGGCATCTGCGGCCTTTCGTCCGTCTGCTGTGACCCGCCGGTGGACGGCACGGTCCGGCCTGGCGAGGTGCACGGCTGATGGTACGGCGGTGACGGCTGGCCGGGCGGAGCGGCCGCTCATGGCAGAAGCGCGGACAGCGCCGCACCGGCCCACACCATGCAGGACCCGATGACCAGCATGAACGACAGGCTCCACAGCATCGCGGGGATCCCGGTCACCTGTGCGAGCTGCCGTGGGTCCTCGGTGCGCCTGCGGGAGGAGAGCACCGCGCCCAGGTGCCGCCAGGCGCCCAACAGCAGGAACGCACCGGCGGCGAGGGTGAGCGCGGTGACCAGCCCGGGACTGCCCCACCACCACAGGGCTCCTGTCGCCGC
The DNA here is from genome assembly GCF_025143785.1 of Brachybacterium sp. p3-SID1565. Lineage (NCBI taxonomy): Bacteria > Bacillati > Actinomycetota > Actinomycetes > Micrococcales > Dermabacteraceae > Brachybacterium > Brachybacterium sp. p3-SID1565. Next base: position 103,531 of record NZ_JAMBDS010000002.1, on the reverse strand, counting down.
CGCTGCAGCGAGCACCGCGAGCACGGTGTGCACCGAGCGGGTGAACAGCAGCGAGACCACCAGCACGACGAGCACCGCGAAGAGGGCAGCACCGGCCCAGCCTCGCAGCGCCAGCTGCACCAGGCCCGCGCCCAGGATCGCCGGCGCCGGATACCCCGCCCACAGGGTGAGCACCCGGCCGATACCCCGACGGGGACCGACGGTGACGGCATGGCCGGACATGTCGGAGCTGACCACGAAGCCGGTGAAGCGCCTGCCCACGAGGATGCCCACGAACGCGTGGCCGAGCTCGTGGACGATGGTGACAGCGGGGCGCGTCAGGCGCCACAGCGGCGGGGCCGTCACCACCACAGCCGCCACGAGCAGCGACACCGGCAGCCACCAGCCCGCCTCGGCGGGGGCGCCGGGGGCGATGCGCTCCCCGACGGCGCGGGCGAGGGCCTGGAGATCCACGGCCCCATCGTGCCAGGGACGGCTTTCCCTATGCGGAACGCCCGCCCGATCCAGCAGCTGCTGGTCCGGACGGGCGTTCTCGATGCGAACCGGGCCGCACGGCGCGACCCGGTCCCCGGGGCCGGTGACCGGCCGTGAGGATCAGAGGGGGCGGATGTTCACTGCCTGCAGGCCCTTGGGGCCGCGCTCGGTCTCGAACTCAACGCGCTGGTTCTCCTCCAGGTCGCGGCGGCCGGTGCCGACGATGGCGCTGAAGTGCGCGAACACATCGGCGGAGCCGTCCTCGGGGGCGATGAAGCCGTAGCCCTTGTCGGAGTTGAACCAGGTGACGATGCCAGTAGCCATGGCGATATTCCTTCGTTGTCGTGAACCACGTGCGTGGTCCGGGTGTCCGCAGCGGCGGCGCCACTGCGGAGCATGTGCACCCCGAACGGACCGTCGACCAGGGCGGTCGACGGCCTTGCTGCTGGGGTCTGCTGCGGCCTCGTGGGCCGACAGGGCCGATTCCGGCGACGGGACGTCGCCGATCCGGCCGACGTGGGGCCCGTGGGCCGTGGGGGCGACGTCGACCTGCGCGCGCCCGGGGGCGGCGGGGACGTCGGCGTGCTGAAGTGGTGTGGAGGAGGAGATGAAGAACCAGTTCTCGTAGAGGTGGAGGTGGGGCGCGACCGTCGTCGGTCCGCCCCGAACGGGGCTTCCAGCGCCGTGCCGTCGCCTGCCCGGGTGCACCCGCCGTCTCGACCCCTGCGGGCGTGGCGTGTGCCGCTACCGCCGGATCGACGGGTGGTGCGGACGACCCAGTCGACAGTACGGCATGACCGCAGTTTCTCCGGGAGCGGTGTGACCCAACGCATCCTCAACCGGTCGGCCAGGCACGGTGACCCAGCCTCGGAACTGGGGCGGCATCCCGGTCGAGCCCAGGGGCTGCATGCGTCATCGGACCCAGGCGGCACCCGCCGTGGAACCTGGGCCGACACCCGCCCCTTGCATACCCCCGGGGGTATCTGTCAGGATCGGGACACTCGACCACTCATCGCATCCGACCGGAGGGATCTCCCATGCTGCTCGAACGCCTCTACGACGAGGATCTCGCCCAGGCGAGCTACGTGATCGGCTGTCAGGCCACCGGAGAGGCGCTCGTGGTGGACCCGCGCCGCGACATCACCCCCTACCTGGAGCTCACCGCCCGTCACGACCTGCGCGTCGTCGCCGTGACCGAGACCCACATCCACGCCGACTATCTCTCCGGCACCCGCGAGCTGGCCGCCGCCACCGGCGCCACCGCCCACGTCTCCGGTGAGGGTGGGCCGGACTGGCAGTACGGCTTCGAGGCACAGCGCCTGCACGACGGTGACGAGATCACCATCGGCAACATCCGCGTCCAGGCCCGCCACACCCCCGGGCACACCCCGGAGCACCTGATGTTCCTGGTCACCGACGGCGCCACCGCCGACTCCCCCGGCTACGCCCTGACCGGAGATTTCGTGTTCATCGGCGATCTGGGCCGCCCGGACCTGCTGGATGAGGCCGCAGGCGGCGTGGACACCCGCTTCGAGGGCGCCAAGCAGCTGTTCCGCAGCCTGCGCGAGGTGTTCTGGTCGCTGCCGGACCACGTGATGGTCTACCCCGCCCACGGCGCTGGCAGCGCCTGCGGCAAGGCCCTCGGTGCCCTGCCCGCCTCCACTGTCGGGTATGAGCGCCGCTTCTCCTGGTGGGCCCCGTACGTGGAGAAGAACGACGAGCAGGGCTTCGTGGACAGCCTGCTGGACGGTCAGCCGGATGCTCACGCCTACTTCGCCCGCATGAAGGTGGACAACCGTGAGGGCCCGCAGGTGGTCGGCGAGCTTCCCGCCCTGCGCCGCTTCGAGGCGGCGGAGCTGGCACCGATGATCGAGGCCGACGAGGCGATCGTGGTGGACCCACGCGCCCACACGGCCGTCCACGAGGGCACTGTGCAGGGTGCGCTGAACATCCCCGGTCCGGCCAAGGCCGCCAGCTTCGGTGCCTGGGCCTGCGACCCACAGCGAGAGACCCGTCCGCTGGTGGTGCTGACCGGCGACCCCGAGGCGGCCCAGCAGATGCGCAACCACCTGCTGCGCGTGGGCATCGACCGGGTGATCGGGTACGTGGACTCCCTCGAGGGGCTGCCCACCGCGGTGCCAGCCGTGATCTCCCCCGCCGAGCTGGAGGATACCGAGCGCGCGCTTCTACTGGACGTCCGTTCCCGCTCCGAGCACGCGGACGGCCACATCCCTGGCTCGTTGCAGCTCAGTGCCGGCAAGGCGCTGTGGAACCTGGAGCGCCTGCCCCGCGAGGGCACGGTCATCACGTACTGCCAGTCCGGGGTGCGCAATTCGGTGGTCGCCAGTGCCCTTCGCCGCGAGGGCATCGACGTTGTCGAGCTCGACGGCAGCTACGCCGGATGGAGCACCTGGGCCGAGCAGCCGCAGTTCAACGTCTGACGGCCCAAGACTAGAAGGAGACCCCATGCGCAGTGCAGATCCCGAGACCAAGCGACGCATCCTCAACCGGCTCAAGCGCGCCCGCGGCCAGCTCGATGCGGTGATCGCGGCCGTGGAGGGCGACGGCTCCTGCCAGCAGGTGGTCACCCAGCTGTCCGCGGTGTCCACAGCCCTGGACCGGGCGGGGTTCAGCATCGTCTCGTGCGCCATGCAGAACTGCCTGACCGATCCCGAGGGCACCGCCGAGGACGAGGACGGCCTGACGGTCGCGCAGCTGGAGAAGCTGTTCCTGTCCCTGGCCTGATCCGGCCTGTCCGCTCATCGGCCCCCACCCCGGAGCGGTTGGCTCCCACACCGGGCCGCTCGGCCCCACCGACATGTCCTGGCGCTTCGGCCCGAAAAACCAAACACGTATGGGAGAGATTCACATGTGTCAAGCAGTCACCTGCAAGGAATGCGGCAAGACCACCTGGGCCGGTTGCGGCATGCACGTCGACCAGGTCATGAAGAACGTGGCCCCGGCGAACCGCTGCCCCGGGCACGACAGCGGGGCCAAGCCCGGCTTCCTCTCGCGACTTCTCGGCCGCTGATGAAGGCGGTCGGCGCACAGCATCAGTGCGTCATCATCGGCGCTGGGCGACGGCTCGACGGCGGAAGCAGCCCATCCGCCAGGTGGGCCCGACTTCCCCCCGGACATGACAGGTGAGGGCCAGGTGACGTTCCCGTGGGAACGCTTCGGCCCCCGCAGTGACGTTCCCGCGGAAACATCGCTGCCCCCGCGCGGGATGCTCAGTCCTCCCAGGTCACATCCTCGGCCTTCTTGTCTGGTCGCCAACCCCGCCACACGGGGTGGCGCAGGCGGCCGTCCTCGGTGCGCTCCCCGTACTGCACCTCCCCCACCAGGTCGGCGCGCACCCAGGTGGCATCGCGCCTGTCGCTCGCGGGCACGTCGTCCACCGGAGGGGTCTTGCGCACGCGGGAGGAGAGCATCCCGGCGGCCTTCTCCAGGTCCCGGTCGCTGAACCCGGTGCCCACCCGGCCCGCGTAGCTCAGGTCGCCGTCCCCATCGGGCACCGCCACCAGCAGGGAGCCGATGGTGTCGGTGCGCGAGCCCTTCCCGCGGCGCCAGCCGATGACCACCACCTCCTGGTGGCGGGCGTTCTTGATCTTGATCCAGGTGCGTGAGCGCTTCCCGGCCTGGTAGATGCCGGTCTCCTTCTTCGCCATCACCCCTTCCAGCTTCAGCTGCTGGGACAGTTCGATCGCGTGGGCCACGTCCCCGTGGTCGGCGTGCGGCAGGTGCACGTGGTCGGTCGCAGTGACCGTCTCGAACAGGGCGTCGCGGCGCTCGCGGTACGGGATGCGCAGCAGGGAGTCGCCTCCGCGCTGGAGCAGGTCGAAGGCCATCAGGTGCGCCTCGACCTTCTTTCTGGCTGCGCTGACGTCGGCCTCGGCGGTCAGTCCCAGGCGCTGCTGGAGGCGGCCGAAGGAGGGGCGGTCGTTGGAGTCCAGAGCAACGATCTCCCCGTCGAGGACGGTCTGCCCGGCCTGGCGCATCTCGGGGTCGATCGCCTCGACCAGTTCGAGCAGCTCGGGGAAGGTGGCGGTGAGATCCTTGCCGTTCCTACTGGTCAGGCGCACCTGGTCTCCGAGGACCGTGGCGATCACCCTCACGCCGTCCCATTTCATCTCGAAGGCCCATTCGTCCTCACCGCGGATGTCGCTGCGACTTCCTGCAGTGGCGAGCATGGGGGCGATGGGATCGTCCATCTCCGTGCCGGCCGCTTCGGTGCGCTGCGCAGAGGGCGGGGCGTCGGCGGCCGGGGCGTCGCCCTCTGCCTCGTCGGAGGTCGTGCCGTCGGCGCCATCTGCAGGGAGCGGGGCGTCGGCCTCGGGCTGGTCCTTCATCAGGTGCAGCAGCCAGTTGTCCTGCTCCTTCTCCTTCGCGGCGGCGCTCTTCCCCTTCTTCTTGCCCATGCCGCCGGTGCGGATGAACGCGTAGCGGCGCGGCACTCCACCCAGGCCTCCGTCGGGCCGGCCGTGGCACACGGCGATGACCTCCTTGCCCTCGCGCCACTTCTCGATCTCGATGGTGCCGGCATCCCAGATGGTCACCTCGCCCCCGCCGTACTCGCCCTTGGGGATCGTGCCCTCGAAGGTGCCGTACTCCAGGGGGTGGTCCTCGGTCTGCACGGCCAAGCGGTTCACGTCCGATTCCAGCGGCGGGCCCTTGGGCACCGCCCAGGAGACCAGCACCCCGTGGTTCTCCAGCCGGAAGTCCCAGTGCAGGCGCGAGGCGTGGTGCTCCTGGATCACGAACATCGGTGCATCGGAGTCCAGGGCGTCCCGCGCAGCGGCGGAGGCCGCGGAGTCCTCGGCCTGCTCGTAGCCGGGCGGGGCCGGCACGGGCTCGGGCGTCTTCTCGGGGTCGCGCTTGGAGCGGTACACCTCGAGCCGGTCGCGGGCCTCGGCGGTCGAGGGGCTGCTGTCAGCAGAGGGACCGTCGGCGCCGGCCGGGGCGCCGTCGTCACGACCGTCGGAGGCGCCGCCTCCCCTGCCGGCGGCCCCGTTCCCCTTCCGCCCGAGAGGCGCGATCGGGTCCTGGCCGCCCTCCACGCGCTCGAGCACCTCGGCGAGGTCCAGGTGGGTGAGGTCCTCGTCCTCGATCTCCTCCCAGGTGCGGGGGGCGGCCACGGTGGGGTGGGCGCGCCCTCGCAGCGAGTACGGGGCGACGGTGGTCTTGGAGCCGTTGTTCTGAGACCAGTCCACCAGCACCTTGCCGGACCTGAGGCTCTTCTTCATGTCGCTGACCACCTCGTCAGGGTGGTCAGCCTCCAGGGCCCGGGCCAGCTCATGGGCCACCCCGGAGACCTCCTCGGCGGTGCTGGCACCGTCCAGCGGGGCGTACAGGTGGATGCCCTTGGAGCCGGAGGTGACCGGGTAGGTGGCAAGGCCCATGTCCCCGAGGATCTCCCGGCACCACAGCGCCACCTCGGCGCAGTCGGCCAGCGCCACCCCCTCCCCCGGGTCCAGGTCCAGCACCAGGCGATCGGGGTTCTCCGGCTCTCCGTCGGCGTCGAACCGCCATTGCGGGGTGTGGATCTCCAGCGAGGCCAGCTGCGCGAGCCACACCAGCACCGCCGGCTCCTCGATGAGCGGGTAGGCGGTGGTGCCGGAACGGTGCTCGATGTCGGCCCGGGGCACCCAGTCCGGAGCGGAGTCCTCGAGGTCCTTGCGGAAGAACACCTGGCCGGGATCCTCCTCGGTGCCCACGCCGTTGACCCATCGCTTGCGGGTGGCCGGGCGCCTGCTCACCTGGGGGATCATCACCCCTGCGATGCGGTGGTAGTAGTCGATGACCTCGCCCTTGGTGGTGCCGGTCGCCGGGTACATCACCTTGTCCAGGTTGGAGACCTTCAAGGTGCGTCCGCCGACCTCGACCCGTTGCTCACCTGTCGCCATCACTCCACTGTGCCCCACCGGGGCCCGGCCGTCACGGGATCGGCCGGGGTTCGTCCGCTCGGTCCGGCACTGGCCGCGGCCGACGGTTCGTGGTGTGATCAGGCATGCGCGCAATCTGGAGTGGTGAGATCGCCTTCGGGCTCGTGAACGTTCCGGTGAAGCTGTACTCGGCGACGAAGTCGCACGACGTCTCCTTCCATCAGGTCCACGACGAGGACAACGGTCGCATCCGCTATCAGCGGCACTGCGAGGTGTGCGGCCGGGAGGTGGAGTACGAGGACATCGCTAAGGCCTACGACGACGGCGATAAGACCGTGATCCTCACCGACGAGGAGCTGGACGCCCTGCCGGCGGAGGACAACGACCAGATCGACGTGGTGCAGTTCGTGCCGAACGACCAGGTGGATCCGATCCTGCTGGGCACCAGCTACTTCCTGGAGCCGGTGGGTCGCTCCCCGAAGTCGTACGTGCTGCTGCGCCGCACCCTGGAGGCCACCGACCGCACCGCGATCGTGCATTTCACCCTGCGTTCCAAGACCCGCCTGGGGGTGCTGCGCCGGCACGAGGACCTGCTGGTGCTGCAGACGATGCGCTGGCCGAGCGACCTGAAGGAGGTGGACTTCGCGCCGTCCTCGCGTACCAAGGTCACCGACAAGGAGCTGACGATGTCGGCCGCGCTGGTGGAGCAGTTCAGCGGGGACCTGGAACCGGACCAGTACACCGACGAGTACCAGGAGCAGCTGCGCACCCTGATCGAGGAGAAGCTCGAGCAGGGCGATGCGATCGACACCGAGGAGACCTTCGGCAAGGAGCGCGCCGAGCAGGAGAAGAAGAAGTCCGAGGGCTCGGACGACGATGGCAGCGGTGGCGGCAAGGTGCTGAGCCTGATGGACGCCCTGGAGCGCAGCCTCGGCAAACGCCGCGGGGACGACTCGTCCGCCAAGAGCACCTCGAGCACCAGCACCGCCACATCCACCTCCGCATCCACCTCGAGCGGATCGAAGAAGGGCAGCTCCAAAGGCGGGTCGGCCAAGAAGAGCGGGGGGAAGAAGGGCACGTCGAAGAAGACCGGCACGTCGGGCACGAGCGGGAACTCGAAGAAGAGCACATCGAAGAGCTCCTCCACGTCCGGCAAGAAGAAGGGCGGCCCATCGAGGAGCGGTCAGAAGAAGAGCTCCTCCACCTCCAGCAAGAAGAAGGCGTCCTGACCGAGGGCTCTGCTGCGGCCCCCGTGGGCGGCAGCAGCGGCCCCGCCCGGGCAGGTTCGCTCACACCCGGGGGCGGATCGGTTGCACCCCGCCCCTTCGCGATCCACAGTGGGCGCCATGCCCCGCTCCGAGGACTCCCCCCGCTCCCCCGCTGAGGAGCGCCCCGATCGACCGTGGATCGTGCCGGCCGTGATCGTGGCGGTCGCTGCGCTGCTCATCACCGGCGTGCTGGTGCTGCGCCCCGACGGCGGGGGCGACGAGGCATCCCCCGCCCAGCCCGGCCAGCAGTCCGGCACCGATAGGGCGGCCACGGGCCCGATCCCGCATCCTTCCGAGGTGGCCACCCCTGACCTGAGCGCCCAGGAGAGCCGCGACCCCGACGACCTGCTGGCCGAGGGCCCCGTCGACGCTCCCGTCGCACTGGTGGTGTTCACCGACTTCCAGTGCCCCTACTGCGCACGCTGGTCGAACGAGACCCTGCCGGAGCTGCGCGAGTACGTGGACCGCGGCGAGCTGCGCATCGAGTGGCGCGACGTTAACATCTACGGCGAGAACTCCGAGCGTGCCAGCCGGGCCGTCCTGGCCGCGGCGATGCAGGGCCGGCACACCGAGTACCACGACGCCCTGTTCGCCGGCGGTGAGATCCGCTCCGAGCAGGAGCTGAGCGAGGAGTCACTGATCGAACTGGCCGCGGAGCTGGGGCTGGACACCGAGCAGTTCACCGAGGACCTGAACTCCCCGGAGGTCGCCGAGACGGTCGCCGCCAACGCTCAGCAGGGCATCGACCTGGGTGCCTTCTCCACCCCGTCGTTCATCCTCGGCGGCTCCCCGATGGTCGGCGCCCAGCCCACCGAGGTGTTCACCACCGCGGTGGACGAGGCCCTGGACCGGGCGCAGGGCTGAGGCTGCAGCGATGGAGATCGGGATCCTGACTGCGTTCCTGGGCGGGATGCTGTCCCTGCTCAGCCCCTGCGGGGCACTGCTGCTGCCGGGCTTCTTCGCTTCGTCCCTCACCTCTCGGGCCCAGCTGATCCCCCACGGCCTGGTGTTCTATGCGGGGCTGCTGGTGACCCTGGTCCCGCTGGGTGTGGGCATCGGTGCCGTCGGCATGCTCGTGGCGCAGCACCGCGGGGTGCTGGTGGCGGTCACCTCCCTGCTGCTGATCGTCCTGGGCGCGATGCACGCCCTCGGCTGGGGCTTCGACCTGTCACGTCTGCTGCCCGGATTCGACCGGGTGCAGCAGCGGGCCTCACGCGGCTCCGGGTTACTGCGCACCTTCCTGCTGGGTGCCGTGGGCGGGGTGGCCGGGTTCTGTGCCGGACCGATCCTCGGCGCTGTCCTCACCCTGGCGATGGGGCAGGCCGATGTGCTGGGTGCCGTGATCCTGCTGGCCGTGTACGGGGCCGGCATGGTGGTGCCGCTGATGCTGCTGGCGGCCGTGTGGGACCTGCTGGGAGGCCGTGGCCGCTCCCTGCTTCGCGGCCGCACCTTCACGCTGCTGGGCCGGGAGCTGCACACCACCACCGTCGTCACCGGTGTGGTGATCATGGCTCTGGGGGTGCTGTTCTGGGCCACGAACGGCCTGGTCACCCTGCCGTCGCTGGTTCCCACCGGCACGCTGGCCCGTTGGCAGGAGGCGGGCTCGGCGCTGTCCGACCCGACCGTGCAGATCGTCGTGATCATCGCCGCGGCGGTGGTCGCGCTGCTGCTGTGGTGGTGGGGGCGCCAGCGCAGCCGGCGCTCCCGTCGTGCCTCCCACGCCAGCGACCCAGTCGACGACAACACCTCCGGCGGCAGTGCCGCACCCTCGACCACCCGGCAGGAGCCATGAGACGACGCACCTTCGCCCGCACCCTCCCCGTGGGTCTCCTCGGCGTGATGGGGCTGGCCGCCTGCACCTCCGAGGATCCCGCACCGGCCGGCTCGAGCCCCTCCGGTGCTCCCACACCCGAGTCGCCCGATACCCCGATCGACCCCACCCCGGTGCCGGACCGCACCATGGCCGAGACCGTGGACAAGTCCGCCCTGCGGCTGCCGCTGGAGATGACCACCCACGTGATGGTGGCCCCGGGCTGGAGCAGCACCCCGCGGCAGCTGGGCGGCATGTTCCTGGGCTACGCCGAGGAGGAGGACGCGCTGCGCTACATCGCAGTGGTCGAGGACGGCACCGTGTCCTGGACCGCCCGGCGGCCGCTGAGCTGCACCGGATTCGCCGTTTCCCGCACCGAGGACGACGCCCCGGTAGCGGTCCTGGCCGATGTGGCGGCGGGCGAGGAGCAGGTCGTGCTCAGCACCTTGAGCGGCTACGACCTGGTCACCGGCCAGACCCTGTGGGGGCCCACGGAGGTGCCCGGCCCGCAGGTCGCACCGGGCCTGGTGTTCGCCGCGCCGGGCGAGCAGCCGATGGGGGCGGGCGGCGAGCGGGTGGCCGTGGCCGCCGGCACCGGGGACACCGTGATCGCCGAGGCCGACCTCGACGGCGGCCGCATCGTGGCCGAGCACCTCGGCACCCTGCTGCACACCCAGGGGGCGCAGCTGGTGGCAGTCTCCTCCGCAGACGGAAGCCGACTGTGGGAGCTGGACCTGCCCGCCGGCGCCGATCCGATGAGCGCACACGTGCCCGGGACCATCGATCCTCTCGCGAACCTGGCCGTGGTGCGGGGCGACACCGATGACGGTGAGGGCTTCGGCCTGCTGGTGGACCTCACCGACGGCAGTGTCCTGACCGAGGACGCCACCGCCGTCGCGCTCGATCCCGCGACCGGGACCATCGTTCTGGTCTCCGGCACCGTGGTCACCGGGATGGACGCCGAGGGGACGGAGCTTTGGCGCTACGTGGATCCTGAGGCTCTGCGCCTGGTCAGCGCCGGCGAACGCCTGTCGTACGCACTGCGCCCCGAGGAAGGGACCCTGGTGGTGCTGGACACCTTGCAGGGCATGATGGTGCAGCCCTACGACGTGGACCAGTCCGGTCCGCTGGGGGTGCCGGAAGTGTTCTCCGCGGAGGCCGCCGTGGCGGTGCGCATCAGCGAGGAGCAGGTGCACCTGGTGACCACCGAGCTGGACATGGACTTCGGCTCGTAGCACTCGTGCCACGGGGCGGAGGGTGCGGGATTCGAACCCGCGGTACGGGGTTACCGCACAGTGGTTTTCAAGACCACCACATTCGGCCGCTCTGTCAACCCTCCCGGTGCCGTGAGGCACCGATCGAGCATACCGGGCCGGGTGCCTGGGGAGCACACGGCCGTGGCCCGTCGGCCGCTGCTCGACCTTCGACTATTCCCCCTGCGCCCGTTCCGGCCTACAGTCACGACATGAGCGACATCACATCTCGGGACATCGGTGTCCCCGCGCCCACGTCCTCCTCCGCCTCCCCGTCGGTGTCCTCAGCGCGCCGGGGCGACTCCCTGACCGCCACCACCCTGGCCATGCTTGTCGTGATGGCGGTGGTGTCCATCTTGATCGTCAGCAGCTACCTCCCCGACGGCTCTTCTGCCGTGGTGTACCTGGCGTGGATGCTGGCCGGAGGAATGGCGGGGCTGTGCGTGGCCGCGATCGGCAGCCTGGTGCACACCGTCACCGGTGGCCACGAGCGGACCGTCCTCACCAGGGCGGGCCTCGTCTTCGCGGCGTTCTGGTCGATGGTGGTGGCGATCGCCGTGATCGCCGGGGGCACCGTCTCCTTCTAGGCCGGCGCTGCCGCCACGGCCGGCCACGGTCACCGGCGGCGCAGTGCCTTGTCGGCCTCGACCACGGCGAACACCAGCACACCCGCGCCCAGCGGCACCAGCCATCCCATCCAGCCCACCGGGCCGGAGGCGAAGGTGGTCTGCATGAACGGGACGTACACGAACGCCAGCTGCAGCAGCAGCATCACCGCGATGCACAGCCACGAGATCGGGTTGGTGGTCAGCAGTTCCTTGCGCAGGCTGGTGGTGCGGGTGAAGCGCGAGGCCAGCAGGTAGAAGATCTGCCCCACCACGAGCGTGTTCACCGCGGTGGTGCGGGAGATCTCCAGCGGCACCCCGGCGGCCTGGCCCAGCAGGAACACCCCGATGGTGACCGCGCCCAGCAGCAGCGACACGTACACGATGCGCACCACCCCGGCGCGCGGCAGGATCGACTCCTTCGGATCACGCGGCGGGCGGCGCATGATGTCCGGCTCCCCCGGTTCGAAGGCGAGCGCGAGGGCCAGGGTGACGGCGGTGATGGTGTTGACCCACAGCACCTGCACCGGGGTCAGCGGCAGCGTCATCCCCAGCAGCACAGAGACCAGCACCACCAGGCCCTGCGCACCGTTGGTGGGCAGGATGAACACGATGGCCTTGCGCAGGTTGTCGTAGATGGTGCGGCCCATCTGGACGGCGTCCGCGATGGTGGCGAAGTTGTCGTCGGCCAGCACCACGTCGGCCGCGTCCTTGGTGGCCTCGGTGCCCTTGATGCCCATCGCCACGCCCACGTCGGCGCGCTTGAGCGAGGGGGCGTCGTTCACGCCGTCACCGGTCATGGAGACGACTTCGCCGTCGTCCTGCAGGGCCTGGACCAGGCGCAGCTTGTGCTCGGGGCTGGTGCGGGCGAACACCGAGTGGGTGCGGGCAAGCTGCGCGAGCTCCTCGTCGCTCGCCTCCTCCAGCTGAGCGCCGGTGACGGCTCCCTGCTCGTCCTCGATGCCCATCTCACGACCAATGGCCGAGGCGGTCCCGGCGTGGTCGCCGGTGATCATGACGACCCGGATACCCGCATCGTGGCAGGCACGGATAGCGTCCATCGCCTCCTCGCGCGGCGGGTCGATGATCCCGTAGAGCCCCAGGAACACGAAGCCGCCACCGTCGATGTCATCGGTGGTCAGGGATGTCGCGGAGCCCCTGTCATCGGCGCGGCGCACCGCAGCGGCGAGCACGCGCAGGCCCTGCCCGGACAGCTCGTCGATGGCGCGCTCCCAGTGCTCGCGGTCCAGCGGCTCGTTCTCATCCAGGTCCACGCCCTGGCGGTCGCAGCGGTCCAGCAGGCGGTCCGGTGCGCCCTTGAGGTTGACCACGTCGCCGATGCCGTCGATGCGGTCCAGGGTGGCCATGTACTTGTAGGCGGAGTCGAAGGGGACCGCGTCGATGCGGTTCTCGTCGTGCCCGTCGATACCGGCCTTCATCGCGAAGGTGCGCAGGCCGCCGTCGGTGGGTTCGCCGGAGAGCACCCACCTGTCGTCCCTGCGGCTCACGGTGGAGTCGTTGGCGCGGGCGGCGACCTCGGCGAGCATGCGCAGGTCCCCGCGCTCCTCGGGGCCGACGGCCACCCCGTCCTGCTCGATGTCGCCCTCGGGGGCGTAGCCGGTGCCGCTGACCTCGTAGGTGCCCTCGGGGGTGACCACGGTGCGCACGGTCATCTCGTTGCGGGTGAGGGTGCCGGTCTTGTCCGAGCAGATCACGGTGACCGAACCCAGGGTCTCCACCGAGTTCATGCGCCGGGTAATGGAGTTGCGGCCGGCCATCTTCTGCACGCCGAGGGCCAGGGTGATGGTGAGCACCGCCGGCAGGCCCTCGGGGATCGCGGCCACCGCGAAGCCGATCGCGGAGAGGGTGAGGTCGGCCAGGGAGTAGTCGTACAGCACCCAGCCGATGCCGAACATCAGCACCGCGGCGATGACCACCAGCAGCGACAGCTTGGCGCTGAAGGAGGTCATCTGCCGGGTCAGCGGGGTCTCCATGGACTCGACCTCGTCGAGCATGGTGGTGATGTGGCCGATCTCGGTGCGGCGGCCCGTGCCGACCACCAGGCCCCGGCCGGAGCCGGAGGCCACGGTGGTGCCGGAGAACGCCATGGAGGTGCGGTCGCCCAGGCCCGCATCGGCCTCGACGGGGTCGGTGCCCTTCTCCACCGGCACCGATTCGCCGGTGAGGGCGGACTCCTCGCAGGTGAGGTTGGTGGCCTTCAGGATCCGCAGATCGGCGGGCACCTTGTCCCCGGCGGCCAGCCGCACCACGTCACCGGGCACCAGCTCGTCGGCCGGCACGGTCACCCAGGTGCCGTCGCGGCGGGCCTGCGCCTCCAGGGACAACATGGTGCGGATGCCGTCCAGGGCGTCGGCGGCCTTGCCCTCCTGCAGGTAGCCGATCACGGCGTTGATGATCACGACCGCCGCGATCACGATGGTGTCCACGTAGTGGCCCATCACGGTGGTGAGCACCGCGGCGCCGATCAGCACGTAGATCATCGGGTCCCGGAACTGGCGCAGCAGTCGCGTCAGCGCCGATTCCTGCTCCCCGCTGGGCAGGGCGTTGGGACCGTAGTGCTCGAGGCGAGCTGCGGCCTCCTGGCCCGTGAGCCCGTCGCCGGTGGCCCCGAGCTGCTCCATCGCGTGGTCGGCGGTGGCCGCGTGGGGATCGGGGAGGATGCTCTGCTGGTCGCTGGGCTGATCGTCGGCAGGGGGTGGCTCGGGGTGTGCGGTCGCGGTGGTCATCACCCCCAAGCCTGCCCGTGCCGGCTGAGGGTTCGCAGGACCTTCGCCGAGATCGTCCAGTATGCGAGCCACCGGATCGGCTGCCGGGTCGGCCGTCGGTGGGGCCAGGCCGACGAGCCCGAGTCCGACCCCTACGGGCCCGGCCCACGGACCCGGCGCATAGGCTGGAGCGACCTGCAACCGAGGGAGAGGACAGCCATGCGCGCCGTGATCATCGAGTCCAAGGGCAGTGAGCCCCGCCTGGTGGAGGATGCCGAGGAGTCCCTGCTCGCAACCGGGCAGGACGCCGACAGCGACGCCGCAGGCGCCACCGTCGAGCTGGACGTGCTGGCCTCCAGCTACAACTACAAGGACGGCATGGCCATCGCCGGCAAGGGCATCGCCCGCACCTTCCCGCTGATCCCCGGCATCGACCTGGTGGGCCGGGTGACCGGCTCTGGGGGCGACGGTTGGGATGCCGGTGACCTGGTGGTCCTCAACGGCGACGGCATCGGGGAGTCCCGCCACGGCGGCTTCGCCACCCGTGCCCGGGTGCGGCCGGACGCCCTGGTGCGCCTGCCCGCGGGCATCTCCCCCGAGCGGGCCGCCGCGATCGGTACGGCCGGGTTCACGGCGATGCTGGCGGTGCTGCGCCTGGAGGACGCGGGCCTCGCCCCCGACGACGGGGACGTGCTGGTGACCGGCGCCTCCGGGGGTGCCGGGTCGATCGCGATCGCACTGCTGGCCGGCCGCGGGTACCGGGTGGTGGCCTCCACCGGCCGGGGGAGCGAGAACCAGGAGTACCTGCGCCGCCTGGGCGCCGCGGAGCTGATCGACCGTGAGGGGCTGGGAGGGGAGGTGGGCAAGCCGCTGCAGTCCCAGCGGTTCGCTGGGGCGATCGACGGGGTGGGCTCCACGACGCTGGCCAACGTGCTGGCGCAGACCAGGTGGGGCGGGACGGTGGCGGCCTACGGGCTCGCCCAGGGGCCGGACCTTCCCGCCACGGTGCTGCCGTTCATCCTGCGGCACGTCACTCTCGCCGGGGTGAACTCGGTGGAGGCGCCGCTGCCGCTGCGCGAGCGGGCGTGGGACGCCCTGTCCCAGGAGCTCGACCTGGAGCTGCTGGACTCGATGACCAGCACCATCGGCCTGTCCGAGGTGATCGGCCACGCGCAGCGCATCCTCGACGGCCAGGTGCGTGGCCGCACCGTCGTGGACGTGGCGCTGTGAGGGCCGCGGACGCTGGTGCTGCTGGTGATGCGGCCGGCGTTCAGGGGGCGGCACCCCTGATTCGGGCTGTCAGCATCACCGAGGATCACCGTCTCGAACCCGCCCGGGTTCCGGAGCCCGTACCCGGCCCGGGTGAGGTGCTGGTGGAGGTGGTGGCCGCCGGGGTGAACCGGGCCGACCTGGCGCAGGTGGCTGGGAACTATCCCCCTCCCCCGGGTACCTCCGAGCTGCCGGGGCTCGAGGTCTCCGGTCACCGCCGCGACACCGGGCAGGCCGTGGTGGCGCTGCTGGCCGGCGGTGGCTACGCGGAGGTGGTGGCCGTACCGGAGGGGCAGCTGCTGCCGGTGCCGGAGGGACTGGGCCTGGTGGAGGCCGCTGCCGTGGTGGAGGTGTGTGCCACCGTCATCTCCAACCTGGTGATCGAGGCGCAGCTGCAGGCCGGTGAGACCGTGCTGATCCACGGCGGCACCGGCGGCATCGGCGCCACCGCCATCCAGATCGCCCACGCTCTCGGTGCCCGGGTGCTCACCACCGTCGGCTCCGATGAGGCGACCGGGACGGTGCGCGCCCTGGGGGCCGATGCGGCCTGGAACCGGCACACCACTGACGTGCGCGCCGCGGTGGAGGAGGCGGGCGGGGCCGACGTGATCCTCGATGTGATCGGCGGGCCGGCCCTGGCGGACAACATCGCCATGCTCCGCACCGCAGGCCGCCTGGTCATCATCGGCACCCTGGGCGGTGGCCGCGGTGAACTGCCCATCGGCGCCCTGATGGGCAAGCGGGCCCGGGTCATCGGCACCACCCTGCGCTCCCGACCCACCGGGGAGAAGCGCGAGATCCTGGCACGCACCCGCGAACTGGTGTGGCCGTGGCTGACCGACGGCACGGTGCGGATACCGATCCAGCAGCGCCTGCCGCTGGATCGGGCGGCGGAGGCGCATGGGGTGCTGCGCGAGGGCGGGCACCTGGGCAAGGTGGTGCTGGAGGTCGCCACGTCGAGCAACGGCAGGTGAGGCCACGGGCCGCCAGATCCCGCCCTTGACGCAGTGCCTCAGGCGCCGCTGAGGCCTTCCAGCACCAGCACGGTGCCGTCGTCGTAGACGGTGGCGGTCTCGGTGTCGGCCACGTCCTTGACGCCCTGCGGGGCCTGGCCCATGGCGATGCCCACGCCGGCCCACTGCAGCATCTCGGTGTCGTTGAAGCCGTCCCCTACGGCGACGGTGCGGTTCTGCTCGATGCCGAGGTGCTCGCGGATCTCCTCCAGGGCGGTGGCCTTGGAGACGCCGGGGGCGGCCATGTCCAGCCAGGCCGTCCAGCCGATCGCGTACTCCACTCCGTGCACGCCCGATTCGGCGACCACCTTCGAGAACTCCTGCGGGGTGAGGTCCGGGACGTGCACCACCACGCGCACCGCCTCCAGCACCATCAGCTCATCGAGGTTCGTCTCCTTGGCGCGCACGCCGAAACTGGCGTCCTGGAAGCCGGGGGTGGCGTGGAAGGAGCCGTCGGGCATCTCCACCGCGTAGTGGGCATCCGGTGCGACCTCCCGCAGGGTGGCCAGGGCGTGGCCGGGCTGGAAGGTGCGGGTCGCCATCACGCGGTGACCGGCCTCGAGCTCGGGATCCATCTCCACGGTCACCGCGCCGTTGGAGCACACCGCGTAGCCGCGCTCGATGCCGGCGGCCTCGACGATGGGCAGGGTGGCGCCGATGGAGCGGCCCGTGGCGATCACCACGTGGTGGTCCCGGGCAGCCTGGCGCAGCGCGGCGCGCATGGGGTCGCTCATGGCACCGTCGTGGTCCACCAGGGTGCCGTCCACGTCCAGCCCTATCAGCAGATCCGTCCCGGCGATGGGCTCGAGCAGCTCGTTCAGGCGGGAACGAACGGCGTCGATGTGGGCGGTACGGGCTGCGGGGGCGGTGTCCGTGGACGTCATGCCGGGCAGTGTGTCAGCGGCATCTGACCGTCGGGTGAACCGGCGGTGACGGACGGCGTGCAGCATCGAGCGCAGGGGGCGTGCCATCAGGCGATGACCTCGAAGACCTCGCGTCCGCCCAGGTAGGGCCGCAGCCCCTCGGGAACCACCACCGAGCCGTCGGGCTGCTGGTGGTTCTCCAGGATGGCGGCGATGAAGCGGGTGGTGCCCAGGGTGCCGTTGAGGGTGGCGACCGGGCGCAGGCCGTCCTCGGTGCGCTCGCGGATGTTCAGGCGGCGGGCCTGGAACTGGGTGGTGTTCGAGGTGGAGGTGAGTTCGCGGTAGGTGTTCTGGCTGGGCATCCAGGCCTCGCAGTCGAACTTGCGGGCGGCGGAGGTGCCCAGGTCACCGGCGGCGGTGTCGATGATCCGGTAGGGCACGTCGATGCGGGCCAGCATCTCGCGCTCCCAGTCCAGCAGGCGCTCGTGCTCGTCGTAGGAGTCCTCGATGCGGCAGTAGGAGAACATCTCCACCTTGTGGAACTGGTGGACGCGGATGATGCCGCGAGTGTCCTTGCCGTAGCTGCCGGCCTCGCGGCGGTAGCAGGCGCTCCAGCCGGCGTAGCGCAGGGGCCCGTCGGACAGGTCCAGCACCTCGTTCGCGTGGTACCCGGCCAGGGCCACCTCGCTGGTGCCCACCAGGTAGAGGTCGTCCCCCTTGTCCAGGTGGTACACCTCGTCGGCGTGCTCACCCAGGAAGCCGGTCCCCTCCATGGCCTCGGGCAGCACCAGGGTGGGGGTGATCATCGGGGTGAACCCGGCCTTGGTGGCCTGGTCGATGGCGGAGTTGAGGATGGCCAGCTCGAGCTGGGCGCCCACGCCGGTGAGGAAGTAGAAGCGGGCCCCGGAGACCTTGGCGCCGCGGGCCATGTCGATCGCGCGCAGGCCCTCGGCGATCTCGAGGTGGTCCTTGATCGGGTGCTCGAACTGACGGGGCTCGCCCACCAGCTGGCGCACCTCGAAGTCCTCCTCGAGGCCCTCGGGGGCGCCCTCGGCGATGTTGGGGATGGAGCGCAGCAGCTCGTCGCGGGCAGTGACGGCCTCGGCGGTGGCCGCCTCGAGCCGCTTGACCTCCGCGGCGAGCTCCTTGACCTGGGCCAGCAGCTGCTGCTTCTCCTCGCCCTGGGCCTTGGCGACCTGCTTGCCGAAGGTCTTCTGCTCGGCCCGCTTGGACTCGAAGGCGGTGGTGGACTCGCGCCAGCGCGCGTCGGCCTCCAGCACGGAGTCGACGACGGAGGGGTCACGCCGACGGGCCCGCTGGGCCTCACGGACGACATCGGGGTTCTCGCGCAGCTGCCGCAGATCGATCATTGGTCCAGGGTACCTGCGCGTGACCGCCCTCCCACAGCGGAGCACGACAGCGCGAGGAGGCGCTCCGCCGGCCATCGGGTGCCGGCCCGACGGGCAGGGACCGACGGCCGACGGGGCAGGGGCGGGGTGCCGGGCGGGCGGTAGGCGGCGTGCGCGGCGATATCGGACATCGCGACTATCCTGGCGCCATGGATCAGACCCTCATGGTGCTCCTCATCGCCCTGGTTGTCGCCGCCGTCATCGGGCTCGTCATGCTCGCGATGGTGCTGCAGCGCCAGGGACGGCACGGCAGGGACATCGCCGCCCTGCGGGACGAGGTGCGCGGCGCCGCTCACGCCGGTCGGGCGCGTCGCGCCGCAGGCGCCGGGCCCGACGACGAGCGCTCCGCGGACGGCGCGAACTCCCGCGCCCCGGGCTCCCTGCCGGGCGCCGCCCAGTCCCGGCAGGACGGTGCCGGTGCCGATGAGCACGCCCACCCCGAGGCCGGTGACTGGGGCCGCTCCCAGGACTCCTTCGAGGACGAGGCCACGGAGGAGGATCCTCAGCACCAGGAGACCGAGGTCGGCAAGCGCCTGGAGAAGGTCGCCATCGTGCTGAACCCCTCCAAGTTCGCTGACGAAGAGGCCTTCCGCACCCGCATCACCGAGGTGATCGAGCGGATCGAGGGCTCCGAGGTCGCCTTCTACGAGACCACCGTGGAGGATCCGGGCCGGGGCATGGCACGGCAGGCCGTCAGCGACGGCGCCGACCTGGTGGTGGCCGCCGGTGGCGACGGCACCGTGCGCATGGTGGCCTCCGAGCTCGCCGGCACCGACACCCTGATGAGCATCATCCCCGCCGGCACCGGCAACCTCCTGGCCCGCAATGTCGAGCTGCCGCTGGACGACCCGGCCGCGGCGATGACCGCCATCCTCACCGGTCAGGATCGCCTGGTGGACGTGGGCTGGCTGCGCGTGGGCAGCACTGCGGCCGAGGCGCAGTCCGCCAGCAAGCAGGTGTTCCTGGTGATCGCCGGCTTCGGGGCCGACGCCGAGATGATCGGCAATACCGGGGACGAGATGAAGAAGCGCATCGGCTGGGTCGCCTACGTCTTCGGCGGCGTGAAGTCGATCCTCGGTCGCTCGATCGACATCGTGGTGGACCTGCCGGACGGCTCCCGCCACCCCCACAAGGCCCGCACCGTGCTGCTGGGCAACGTGGGCAAGCTCCCCGGCGGGATCACCCTGATGCCGGATGCCGCGATCGACAACGGACGCCTCGAGGTGCTCGTGGCCAGCTGGACGGGTGCAGCCGGGTTCAGCCAGTTGGCCAGCCACATCATGAACCCCAGCGCGGTTGCGCAGCCAAAGCGCCGCCTGCGCCGCGGTCCGCGCCTGTCCACGCTGGAGGCGTACCACACCGAGTCCATCAAGGTGGCCACCACCAAGCCGCAGATGGTGCAGCTGGACGGCGACACCGACGTGGAGGCCACCCATCTGATCGCCGAGGTGGACCCGGGCGTGCTGCACCTGCGGGTGCCCGTCAGCTCCAGCCCCACCCGGGACTGAGAGGTGCTCAGTCCGCCTGAGCGTTCCGCTCACCCTGGGCTGGGCTGGTGACCAGGGAGGTCAGCGACTCGACCCAGTCGCGGGCCTCGTCGTAGGCCTCGTCGGAGTAGTCCTCGCGGAACTCGGGGCGCTGCCCGTCCACCCGCGGGTAGGAGCCCAGGTAGTGGACCACGGGGCACACGCGGTGCAGGGCCCTCAGCGCAGCGGCCACGCGGCGGTCCTCGATGTGCCCTTCGACGTCGATCGAGAAGGAGTACCTGCCCAGGAAGTCCCCGATGGGGCGCGACTCGATGCGAGAGAGGTTCACCCCGTTGGCGCTGAACATCTCCAGCATCTCCAGCAGCGCACCGGCGCGGTTGTGCGGCAGCTGCACCACCAGCGTGGACTTGTCCGACCCGGTGCGCGCCGGGATCCTACCCTCCCGGGTGACCAGCACGAAGCGGGTCTGGGCGCCCTGGTGGTCCTCGATCCCCTCGGCCAGCACCTCCAGTCCGAAATGGCGGGCGGCCAGCGGGGAGCACACTGCTGCGCGTCCCACGGAGTCCTCCGCGGTGGCGGAGGCGAGATCGCGTGCGGCGGCGGCCGTCGAGGAGGAGGCCGCGATGCTGGCCTCGGGCAGATGCGCCCGCAGCCAGCCCTGCACCTGGGCCTGGGCGTGCGGGTGGGAGGCCACGGTGGTGACCTCGCTGGGGTCCATCGGCTCGCGGGCGGCGAGCACGAAGGTGATCGGCACGACCTGCTCGGCGACGATGGTGATGGAGTCGGTGGCGGCCAGCACGTCGAGGGTGCCGGAGACACCGCCCTCCACGGAGTTCTCGATGGGGGCCATGAGGGCGTCGATGTCCCCGGCCAGCAGGTCGGTGGTGGCGGTGGCCACGGAGGCGAAGGGCACCAGCTCCGGTTCGGCGCCCGCGAACTCCTCGGGCGTCTCGGCCAGGGCCTGCAGCAGCGCCTGATGGGTGAAGGTGGTCTCGGGGCCGAGGAATCCGTACCGCATGAGCCGTGAGTGTAGTGCCCGGCAGATCAGCGCAGCGGAAGCGTCCAGCGCTCCACGAGGCGGGCGGCATCGGCCGGGTGCCGTTCAGTGACAGTGGCATGGCCGGTGCGGAGGGGCCTGGCCCCGATGCCGCGGGCCACGGCCTGGGAGGCGCTGTTGCCCGGGGCGATCCGCAGCACCAGCTCCACGATGCGCGCTTCCAGCCGTGCTCGCTGCACAAGCGCACCGGCGATGCGCGCGCCCAGTCCGCGCCCGCGGTGGGCCGGCAGCACCCAGTAGGTCAGCGCCGCCTGCCCCCGGTCCAGGCCGGACCCGAGGAGGTGGATCCCTCCCCCGCCGATGAGACGGTGGGTTCCGCTGCCGGTCTCATCGGGCCTGCCCGCAGGAGCGGTGGCCCTCCTCGAGTGAACGTGGTCGACCGCGCCAGCATGCTCGGTCACCTCCCCCACAGGCGCCATGGCGGCGAACTCCCGCAGTGGCCCGTCGGCCCGCCATCGGCCCGCTCGGCGCAGGAACGCATCGAGGGTCTTGGCCTCCCAGCGGACGCCGAACACCTCGTCGGCCAGGCTCTGGTCCTGGCCGTGCAGGATCTGCTCGGCGTGCTCAGGCCCCAGCGGCACCAGGTGGATCACGAGCCGTGGGGGCTGCCGGACCCGGGACCGGCACGCAGTGCGCGGCGCACGGCCTCGAGGATCGCCTCGTCGCCGAAGCCTTCACTGCGCGCAGCGCCGACGACGTCATCGGCCAGGCGCTGCAGATCGGGGTTGAACTCCGCGACGGGGGCGCCCTCGGCGATCCGCGTCCCCGCCCCGCGCCGGGTGATCAGCACGCCGGATTCCTCGAGCTCCTTGTAGGCGCGGGCGACGGTGCCCGGGGCGAGCCCGAGGTCCCCGGCCAGGGTGCGGATGGCCGGCAGTCGGTCCCCTGTCACCAGGACTCCACTCGCCACCTGGTCCAGGATGGCGCGGCGGATCTGCTCGTAGGGCGGGGTGGGGTCCTCCAGGTCCACGACCAGCGTGCTCATCGTCCCTCCCTGACCGGGGCGGCCCGCCCGGCCAGCGACGACCCCTGCCCGTGTGGTCCGGACAGGCGCTCCATCGGACGCTCTGCCTCGGCACCGTCGGACGGAGCACCGAGAGCGCGCGAGGGCAGGTCGGGGGTCGACGTCCCCGCAGCCGGGCCTCGGCTTCCGGGTTTCCCGGTGCGGGCCCGGTTGGCGCTGTCGGGGATGCGGCGAGCGATGGCGGCGGGCACGCACACCATCACTGCTCCCAGCACTGCGGTCAGCAGGCCCACGATGGCTACCGCCACGGAGATGACGGTGCCGGCCACCCCGAGCACCATCTCCTGGTACTCCGGCTGTGCCACCCTCAGGAAGCCCAGCAGCCCGTGCATCGCCAGGACCTGTGCGGTGAGGCCGGTCCCCACCGCGATCGCGCCCAGCAGAGAGGTGACCGAGCGGCGCCGCAGCAGCAGGTCGTGCGGGTCCGCGCTGGGCCTGCGCCGCACCACGATCACCAGCGCGCCGATGCCCGTGAGTGCCAGAACTCCCAGTGCCACCAGCACGGGCACCGTGTACCACTGCCCGGGGAACGGCCCGTAGGCGCCCGAGGTGAAACCGTCCACCCCGGTGTGCGCGAGGCTGCGGCCAGGCCTTCCCTGGTCGTCCGGTGAAGCCACAGCGGTGGTGAACAGGGCGTATGCGATCAGGGCGATCGCGGAGACGGCGGCGTTCATCAGGGCGGGGCGCGACACCAGCGCGCGTGAGTCGCGGGGGGCGAGCAGGCCGTAGCGCTGCGAGGCGGAGCGCGCCGGCAGCGTCAGCTCACCGAGGAGGATGGCGAGAACCAGGACCGTCACCCCGATCAGGAGTGATGTCCCGGTCAGGGCTCCCAGTCCGAGCCGGCCTGAGGGCCATGTCCCCTGCAGGCTCAGCGCCACGATCGCGATGGTGAGGACGACGGCAGCGACCGCGCCGATCCACCGCGCCAGCAGTGCCCCGCGGTGCAGCCCGGTGCGCTCGCTGCCGGAGATGGTGGCGTACACCAGCAGTGCTACCACTGCGAGCAGGGGGAGCACCAGCATCCCCATCATCCCCAGCAGGGCGATTCCGCTCATGACTGTCTCCCCTCATTCGTCGCGGAGGGTCGGTCCGTCCAACCCGTCACCGCTTGTATCGATTGTCTGACACAAGCGTGCACCGATCTGGTGTTTGTGTCAAGGTGTTGGAACAAGATTCGTCATTGTCTGCATCTCTCAGCGGGGCGCGGTGCCCGGGGCGCCGGCCACGAGGCGCGCGTGCTCAGGGCGTCGGCCACGAGACGCGGGGCGCGGGCCGCCGGTGCGCGGGGCGTTGGCGCACCGTCCCGGCCCGGGGCGACCCGTAGCATCGGAGCGTGCTTCCTCACCGCCCCACCGCACCGGTGGCCCCCTCGTCACCGACGACGGGGGTCCTGACGACCACGCCACGTGGCGCTGCGGGCCCGGTGCTGCGCAGGCTCGCGCTCATCCTGGTGGCCGCGCTGCTGCTGGTTCCCGGACTGACGGTGCTGATCCCTCCGTCCGCGCAGGCCGATGACACGGGTGCCCCCGCCGAGGAGCCGGTGCGCCTGGTGATCGCCACGGCCGGACTCGCCTGGGAGGACATCAGCCGCGTGGACACCCCCTCGCTGCAGTGCCTCGCGGACGTGTCCGGGGTGGGCGCAATGAACACCACCTCCACCACAGTGGTGAGCACGAAGCGCCAGGGCATGGAGACCCTGCGCACCGGGTACCGGGGGCTCGCCGAGGAGGCGCCGCGCACCGCCGGGATCCCCTCGCCGCCCACGGACCAGTGGCAGCAGCTGGACGTGCCCGTGGTCGAGATCGACGCCGCCGGTGGGGGCGAGACTCCCGCCGATGTCGCGCAGCAGGTCTCCAGCGGGCTGGACGACGGGGCGATCCTGCTGGTGGACGCCGGGTCCGTGCCCGATCACGACGACCCCGGCCGCCCCGAGGCACTCGCCGCGCTGGACTCGCAGGTGGGGGCAGTGCTGGACGCCGCCGGTGTGGAGCGCGGGCTCTCCGACGCCGAGGGCGATGGCGGGGTGAGCACCCACCCCGGGGATGCCGCCTGCACTGAGGGGGCGCTCCCCCGCACCCTGCTGCTCTCCGTCGCCGCGACCGACCCTCCCGTCTCCGAGCTCGACCAGGTGGAGCGCACCGGCGCCGTCGCCTCCCGCACCGTGGGGCTGCAGGTCGCGATGGACAGCGCCTTTCCCGGCCAGGCCCTCACCACCGGTGCCACCAAGCAGAGGGGCGTGGTGGTGCTCACCGATGCCCTGGCCACCGTCCTCACCTCCCACGACACCTCCCCCGACGGACTCATCCCCGGGCAGCCGTTCCGGGGGGTGGGCCATCCCGATCCGCAGCGCCTGGCAGTGGATCGCTCGATGGCGGCCGCCGCGGTCGACGCCGCCTCCGTGCCCGCCCTGGGTTCCTGGTTCGGGATCGGCCTGGTGGGCGCGGTACTGCTGCTGATCCCGGCCACCGCGCGCCGTCCGCGCGTGGCCGCGGTGGCCCGGGCGGCGGCGTCGGTCGCACCCCTGCCGCTGGCCGTCGGACTGTTCGCCTCGATCGTGCCGTGGTGGCGGGCCGAGCCGCAGGCGCTGGCGCTGACCGGCGTGGTGTGGGCGGGCAGCGCCCTGCTGGCTGCCGTCTGCCTGGCCGGCCCGTGGAGGCGCCACCGCTTCGGCCCCGCCGGGGTGGCCGCTGCCCTGGTGGCCGGGCTGGTGCTGCTGGAATCCGCCACCGGCTCCCGTTTCCAGCTGGGCTCACCGCTGGGCGCTCAGCCCATCTCCGGCGGGCGTTTCTACGGCCTGTCCAATCACCTCTTCGGCCTGGTCCTGGGGGCATCGCTGATGGCCCTGCTGTGCTTGTTCACGGTGGTGCGCACCACGCGGGCGCGGATGCTGTGGACCCTGACGGTGGGTGCGGTGGTCGCGATCGTGTGCGTGGCCCCGTCGATGGGCGCGGACTTCGGGTCGATGATCGCCACGGTCCCGGTGTTCGGGCTACTGGCCCTGCTGGTCTCCGGGATCCGCGTGCGCATCTGGCACTTGGCCCTGCTGGCCATCGCCGGTGCCGCCGCGGTGCTCGGGGTGTCGTTCCTGGACTGGCTGCGCCCCCCGGAGGAGCGCACCCACCTGGGGCGCTTCATCGACGAGCTGCTCAGCGGGGAGCTGGCCGCGGTGGTGGTCCGCAAGCTCGCCCAGAACGTGGCGATGGTGACCGGGTACTGGGGGCTCGGCATGCTGATGCTGCTGGCCATTGCGCTGTCGGTGGTGATCCTGATGCCGGGTCGGCTGGGCCTGCCGCGCCTGGCACGGATGGACGCGGAGCATCCCGCGTCCTACCCCGTGCGAGTGGCGCTGGTGGTGGGTGCCTGGCTGGGCTACGCCGTCAACGACACCGGTCCCGTGCTGGTGGCGGCGATGCTCGGCGTGTGGATCACGCAGCTGCCCGCGGTGCTGCCGGAGCCGTCCGGTCCTGAGGTGTGTCAGCGGGCGGCGGGTGCGCACGCGGAGCCGCCCGCTGGATGCTGAGCACAGGGCTCCTGCAGGCGGGCGCCACCGGGCCAGGATCGAAGCGCCGCGCCGGGCATGTGCCCTCAGGCTCAGTGCTCGTCGTTCTCCGCGTCCACGGCGGCGTGCACCACGAGCGAGGTGTACTCGTCGGCCGTCAGCGGCGGGACGATCGATGGCGGCAGCACCGGCTCGGGGGCGTCCAGGTGCGAGGCGATGATCACGGCGTGCTGCGGATCGAAGGGGCCCGAGACCGGAGCGCTGCGCAGACGCTCGGCGAGCGCATCCAGGTCGACGCCGGCCAGCAGCACCACGTCATCGGGCTCGAAGGCCCCCGCCACCGGGAGTGCGCGCAGCTGCCCGTCCAGCCTCCCGGCGTCCACGTCGCCCAGTGCGCGGGTCTGGTCGTCACTGAAGGTGCCGGCGACCGGGAGCGCCTGCAGCGCTGCGCGGCGACGGTCGGCGCGGTCGTCGGCGCCGGTGTCCGGGGTGACGGACCAGGCGTCCTCGTCGTCGGTGTCGTCCTCGTGGGGGCGAGCCGGGGCGATGGACGATGTGGCAGACCCGTCGGATGCCGTCGTCGACGAGTCCGGGGCCGCGTCGACCGGGGCGGGGCGGTCAGCGCCCTCAGCCGCACCCGGCACCTCTGCCGGCCCGGGATGCGCGGGGTCGGGGACAGGGGGCGCTGGGTCAGCGGGCACCGGGTCGAGGCGCGTGGCCCCCGGTGCTGCGTCGGCCTCCTGGGAGGTGCTGGTGCCGGTGGCGGCCGCCTGTGGGGCTGCTGCCGACGGGGTGGCCGCGTCGTCCTCGGCGGGTTCGTCCGGGGTGACATGGCGGCGCCGGGCCAGGGCCCGCAGCACGTCCTTGAGCTGGCGGGCGCGGTGCAGCTGACCGCTCAGGTCCCGGCCCGTGGCCCGATGGTGCAGATCGCACTCGATCTCCTTGACCCAGAAACCTCCGGTGAGGGCGTCGATGGTCAGGGAGGTCTCCACGCCCCAGCCCGGTGCCAGCGGCTGGCAGGCGTCCCAGGTCTCCCGGGTGATGCAACGGGTGCCGGACAGCGGCTGGGTCGGCTCCCATCCGGTGGCGCGCAGGATCCCGGAGCGGGCGGTGCGCACCACGATGCCGAGCCCGGCGGCGCCGTCCTGCGGGGGCAGCAGGGCGATGGCCATGTCCACGCCGTCGCCGAGGACCGCGTCGACCAGCGGCTGCGCTGCGGTGCCGCTGCCCTCCATGTCGGCGTCGAGGAACAGCAGGGCGCGGGGCCGTTCACCGTCCGCGTCGATCACCGGCAGCGGACCGGTGTGGCCGGGCACCCGCGGTTCGGCATGCAGCTCCTCGCGGAAGGCCTCCCCTCCGTCGGCACGGTGGGCGTCCTCGCGCATCGCGACCAGCTGGGCGCCGGTGGCCATCGCCGCGGCCTTGCCGCGGTTGGTCTTGTGCCGCACCACCAGGGCGTCCGCGCCCATGGCCACGGCGGCGGTGGCGTCGGTGGAGCCGTCGTCGACCACCACGACCAGGTCCACCCCGTCGATGCGGCGGGCGGCCTCGATGGTCGCCTCGATGCGCTCCGCCTCGTTCTTGGCGGGGATGACGACGGCGACGCTGGTGGGGCGGTCGGTCGTGAGCGGCCCCGCGGCCCTCATCGCAGCGTCACCTGTCGGGCCACGATGCCGCCGCGCGCCCTCCGCTCGAGCGGGGTGAGGGGCTCCTCGGTGTCCAGGGCCTCCTCGAAGCGGGTGCGGAAGGCCTCGGCCTCCTTCTCCACCCCCTCGACGCCGTACCCGGTGGGCAGGTCCCACACGGGGATGGTCATGCCCTCGGCGCGGAAGGAGCCCACGTACTTGGTGTCCTCCCCCACGCCGGATTCGCGGCGAGCGTGGAGGCGGGCCACGGCGTCGATCACCCTGTCCTCGTCGGCATCCAGCACCCAGCGCAGATGCTCCTTGGGGCCGGCGTCCACCCAGTAGGCGTGCGGCAGGCCCTCCACGGGCTTGGTGGGCATGATCGACTCGTCGGCCTGCTTGATGGACTGCTCGATCTCGGCGGTGCGCTCGGCGCCCGGGTCCACCCAGAAGTCGAAGCTGTCGTGCACGGTGATCGGGAAGTCACCGGTGAGATCCAGCAGGTCCTGCAGGCGGGGGGACTCGTCGGTCAGCTGCACGGTGGTCACCGGGGTGCCGGGCTCGGCCTCGAGGGCCTGCAGCAGCACCTGGCCGATACCGCGGGACAGGTCACCGCCCGGGAAGGTGGACTGCACGCCGATGATCACCGAACCGTCGGTGCGGCGCACGGCCGGCCAGGCCATCGGCAGGATCGTGGCCAGCACGACGTCCACACCGCCGTGCTCCTCGACGGTGGTAGCGGTCATCGTGGCCGCCGGGATCAGCTGGCGCATCGCCACCAGGTCGCGCTCGGCGGGGATCCCCTCGAAGGGGCGTCGGACCAGGGCATTGCTCGAGGTGGAACTCATGGCGGGAAGTCTACCGACCGGCGGGGCCGCCACAACGGAGCCGGGCCTCACCTCGAACCCGTCGGCGGGGAGAGCACTGCATCGGGCGCGGGCGGGCTCCCGGGCCCTGACGCGCTCGGGCGCCGGCCCTTGGGGAGCCTGCTGTTGGTCGACGAGCCGGCCGACGCCAGCTGGCCCTGCTGCGCAGTCAGCCCGTCAGCGCGGACCCGTCGCAGGCACCCTCGACCTCAACGGCGAGACCATGCAGGTAGATAGTCGATTCTCCCTTCCACGAGTCAATCCGCAGTCGCCCGCCTGCAGGTCCCCCCGTCTCGAACCCGTAGGCGGCTCCGCCGGTGTACTCAGGATCGCCCACCTCCCCCAGCCCGTGCTCGGCCAGCACCTCGTTGACGCGCTCACGTCGATCAGGCCAGCTCGGGTCGCTCTCCTCGAGCCGCAGCGGGGTGCTCCACGTGCCGGGCCGCCACCGGCAGCTGCCGTCCTCCCCAGGCGCGAGCGCCTCCCGGTCCGGGCCGCTCCATTCCGCCTCCTCCCGCAAGGTGAAGGCTTCCTGCAGTTCCTCCACCAGGGCCGCGACCTCGTTGCGCGCCTTCCCCAGCGGTACGGCCTCACCCGGCCCCGGCGTGCATCCTGAGATCAGTGCCATGACCAGTGTCCCTCCCCATATCCCTCGGTATCGCCACGTGTGCATCGACGTCCTTTCTGGCTCTCGCCCGCGTTATCCACATACGTGGGACTGGTGCCATGTCGGTACCGATAATGGGGATGAGCGAGTGGAACGGGGATGGCATGTTCTACGGGGCCGATACGGAATCGCTGCGGCGGTGCGCCGATGTCGTCCCCGGCCACGTGTACGTCGTGGACGAGGCCATCCGCCCGTCTGACGGATCTGAGCCCCGCATCCGTCTCATCAATCCCTGGGGGAATGTGAACTCGCAAAAGCCGCAGGTCCTCGAACTCACCCAGAGCGAGTACTCACGGAGCTCCGTCTCGCACAATTCGCACAGGAACTGATCGCCTCGCCCCTTCCGGCCATGCGTCGTCCATGGCCGCGCGGCGCCACTGCCGCGCCCGACGTCGTTCAGGGCAGGCGCACCAGTTCCTCGGCCCGCCGCTCCAGGTCGGTCGGCTCCTGCCCGTCCAGCATGTGCAGGGCGAAGTCCTCACTGATCCGCTCGAACGCCAGGGTGCCGCGCACGGAGTTGCCGTGCTGGTCCAGCTGCGGCGCATAGGTGGCGATGCCGAACCGGGACGGCAGAGCGGCGATGATGCCGCCGCCCACCCCGGACTTCGCGGGGATGCCCACATCGCTGACCCAGTCACCGGCGTTGTCGTACATCCCGCAGGTGAGCATCACCGAAAGCACCTGCCGCGACGCCACCCGGGAGAACACCTCCACACCGGTGATGGGATTGGTGCCGCCCCCGGCGAGGGTCGCGGCCATCACCGCGAGATCCGCCACGCTCACCAGCACCGAGCAGCCCTCGGTGTACCCGCCGACGACGTCCTCCGCGTTCTCGTCCATCGAGCCGGCCGCACGCAGCATGTAGGCCAGCGCCAGGTTGCGGTCGGCGGTCTCGAGCTCGGCCTGCCGGGTCACCTCGTGCACCTCCAGGGTGCGCCCGGCGGCGGCGTCGAGCACATCGCGCAGCCGCGCGGTGCGCTCCTGCTGGGTGGGGCCGAGCATGGCGTGGGTGCGGATCGCACCGATGTTCACCAGGGGGTTCTTGGGCTTCTTCGTGACCGGATCCAGGCTGAGCGCGTTGAACTCCTCTCCCGTGGGCTCCTCGTCCACGATGGAGGTGACGTAGTCCAGCCCGTGCAGGTCGATCGCCGCCCCGTAGGCGAAGGCCTTCGAGATGGACTGCACCGGGAACGCGTGCTCACTGCCCACCGAGGTGATCTCCCCGTCGATCGAGCACAGGGCCACCCCGATCTGGTCCTCCTTCGCGCCGGACAGCAGCGCCAGCTCCGGGATCTCGCCCTCGCTCTCGGCGGAGGACAGTGCCTCCTCCAGGCGCTGCAAGTACGTGCGCAGGGCGGTGTCGGGGTAGGTGCTGGCCTCGCGGTCACTGTCCGGGTCGGAGCGCGGAGCGGGATGGGCGCTATAACCGGGTGTGGTGTGGAATGCGGCAGACACACCGCCGACGTTACATGGGCCGCGCCGCAGCGTCCCCCGCACGGCCGGACACCCGACCCACCGCGCCACCACCGACCCACCGCGCCACCACCGACCCACCGCGCCATCACCTACCCGCGCAGCCAAGCACCTGAGCTGCCGCCAACCGGTGGTGCCGGACCCGCTCCCGGTGACCGGACGCGCTCCCGGCGGCCGGACCCGCTCCCGGCGGCCGGACCCCCGACCTTGAGTTCGACATCGAGGCAGTTGGCGTTTACACGGCTCGATTCCGCCAACTGCCCCAACATCGACGCTCTCAACGCGCCGCGTCAGGTGCCCGCACCCTGCGCGAGCGCGAGCCTGCCCTGCACGAAGGGCTGCTGCGACTGATGCGCAGGTGCGCGAGGTGCCCGAACTGCGGCGCATCATCACCGAGCGCTTCGCCATGAAGAACACCATGGGCTACGGCATCAACGCCCTGCTGGACTTCGATCAGCCGGCCGATGTGCTCGCCCACCTGGTGGTGGGGTCGGAGGGGACGCTCACCTTCGTCTCCTCCGCGGTATTCCGCACCGTGCCGGTGCAGAAGCACGTGGCCACAGGGCTGCTCACCGCGCCGTCCCTGCAGGCGGCCACCGCGATGCTGCCGGGCGTGGTGCAGGCGGGCTTCGCCGCCGTGGAGCTGCTGGATGCCCGGTCCTTGCTGACCGCGCAGCAGCTGGCCGGGTCCCCGCAGGAGATCGCGGCACCGGACGTGCAGGACCATGCCGCGCCGCTGGTGGAGCAGCGGGTGCCGGTGGCCTGGGGCGGCGGCGACGGGCTGAGGAGGTCCTGGTCACCCGGAGTCGCTGGCCGCGGCCCGCCGTCACGGACATTCGGCGACAATGGGAGGTCGATCGGCGCCCGACCATCGCGCCTGCCCCACTCGTCCACGCCATCCGGGAGCCCCGCACCGTGACCCCCACTGAGCAGTCCGCCCACCAGAGCACCGCTGAGCACGCCGGGGCGGCCGACGCCCCGGCCCTGCTCTCGGATGCGATCCCCACCGGGCCCGGACATCAGCGCGCGCACCTGCTCACCCCCGGTGTGATCGCCTGGCCCGCCGACCTCGTGGACGACGCCGCAGGCACGTCCTGGGAGCTGTGGGTGGCGCCGGAGGGCGGCCTCACCCTGGCCGGCGGGCGGGCCGGCGGGCAGGTCGCGGGTGGCGAGCGCCTGGGTGAGCTCACCCTGCGGGAGGGGCCTCTCACCGAGGCGGAGACCAAGGACCGTCGGCACCTGGCCAGCCACCTGGCCCTGGAGCTCGGCGGGCTGGACCGGGCCGTGCTCGAGCAGGCCCTCACGGGTCAGCTGGCCGTGGTCCAGCGCCGCGGGGGCGGCATCGAGGTGGCCACCGGTGTGCAGATGGCGGGCGTGCTCGATGCGCTGTACGCCGAGGAGGCATCGGTCGCACCGCTGGGGCCCCGCCTGGCGGGCGACCGCTGGGAGCTGTCCCTGTGGGCTCCGACGGCGAAGAGCGTCGCCCTGCAGGTGTTCGGACCCGTCGGCCACGCAGCCCGCGACGCAGAGCTCGGCACGCAGCAACCCGGCGCGCAGCAGCCCCCGGAGCATGAGCAGCCGGCGGTCACCGTCCCCATGGAGCGGGACGGCAGCGGGATCTGGCGCGCCTCGGGCCCGGCCGTTGGCGCCGAGGACTGGACGGACCGCGCCTACCTGTTCGAGGTGGAGGTGTACGTGCCCCGCGAGGGCCGCGTGGTGAAGAACCGCGTCACCGACCCGTACTCGGTGGCCCTGACCGTGGACTCCGAGCACTCGGTGCTGGTGGATCTCACCGATCCGCGCTGGGCGCCCGAGCAGTGGGCGAGCACCCCGGCGCCGCGACTGGAGCGCCCCGCGCAGCAGACCATCTACGAGCTGCACGTGCGGGACTTCTCCGGTGGCGACGAGGCCCTGCCCGTCGAACTGCGCGGCACCTACCTGGCCTTCGGTCACCCCGACTCCACCGGCACGGCGCGGCTGCGGGAGTTGGCCGAAGCGGGCCTGACCACGGTGCACCTGCTGCCCACCTACGACATCGCCACCATCCCCGAGCTGCGCTCCCGGCAGAAGCAGGCCGTGATCCCCTCCGGCGCGGGCCCCGCCTCGATCGAGCAGCAGGCCGCCGTGGGCGAGGTGGCCGACGAGGACGCCTACAACTGGGGCTACGACCCCTTCCACTACCTCGCGCCCGAGGGCTCCTACGCCACCGACGGCCACCAGGACGGCGGCGAGCGCACCGCCCAGTTCCGCTCCATGGTGGGCTCTCTGCACGGCATGGGCCTGCAGGTGGTGCTGGACGTGGTGTTCAACCACACCGCGCACGACGGTCAGCACGAGCGCTCGGTGCTGGACCGGATCGTGCCGGGCTACTACCACCGGCTGGACGCGGCGGGCAGTGTGGAGGACTCCACCTGCACCTCCAACACCGCCACCGAGCACGCGATGATGCGCCGCCTGATGGTGGATGCCCTGGTGCTGTGGGCACGCCACTACCGGGTGGACGGCTTCCGCTTCGACCTGATGGGCCACCATCGGCGCGCGGACATGGAGGCCGTTCGCGAGGCGCTGGATGCTCTCACCCTGGAGACCGACGGAGTCGACGGGAAGGGCATCTACCTGTACGGGGAGGGCTGGAACTTCGGGGAGGTGGCCGATGGCGCCCGCTTCACCCAGGCCACCCAGGGCAATCTCGACGGCACCTCGATCGGCTGCTTCAACGACCGCATCCGCGACGCGGTGCACGGCGGCAGCCTGATGGACGAGGACGCCCGCATGAACCGCGGCTTCGCCACCGGACTGTTCCTCACCCACAACGACCTCTCACCCCACTCGGCGCAGGAGCAGCGGGCGGACCTGCTGCACCGCACCGACAAGATCCGCCTGTCCATGGCCGGCAATCTCAAGGACTACGAGCTGCTGGCCTCCACCGGGCAGGTGCTGCGCGGGCAGGAGCTGGACTACAACGGCTCCCCCGCGGCCTTCGCCTCACGCCCCGAGGAGAATGTCAACTACGTCGACGCCCACGACAACGAGACCCTGTTCGACACCTTCGTGTGGAAGCTGCCGCAGGACACCTCGATGGACGTCCGGGTGCGGCTGAACACCCTGGCCCTGGCCACGGTGGCGCTGGGCCAGTCCCCCGCGTTCTGGGCCGCGGGCACGGACCTGCTGCGATCGAAGTCCCTGGACACCGACAGCTACAACTCCGGCGACCTGGTCAACATGATCGACTGGACGATGCAGGACAGCGGCTTCGGGCGGGGCCTGCCCTCGGCAGGCCGCAACCAGCACCTGTGGGAGCTGCAGGCCCCGATGCTGGAGGACCCGGCCATGCGCCCCGCCCCCGAGCACATCGCCCGCAGCGCCGCCATGGCGCTGGACCTGCTGCGGCTGCGGCACTCCACGCCCCTGTTCACCCTAGGGGACCCCGAGCTGATCAAGCAGAAGGTGACGTTCCCGAACGCCGGCCCCGAGGCCACGCCCGGGCTGCTGCTGATGCGGATCGACGACACGATCGGGCCGGACGTCGACCCCGCCCTCGACGGGCTGCTGGTGGTGCTGAACGCCTCCCCCGAGGCGATCTCCGAGCAG
The DNA here is from genome assembly GCF_025143785.1 of Brachybacterium sp. p3-SID1565. NCBI lineage: Bacteria > Bacillati > Actinomycetota > Actinomycetes > Micrococcales > Dermabacteraceae > Brachybacterium > Brachybacterium sp. p3-SID1565. The sequence continues at coordinate 69,670 of NZ_JAMBDS010000002.1, read as the reverse complement.
GTCGAGGGCATGGAGGGGACCTGTCTGGAGCTGTCCGCGGTGCACGTGGAGGGGGCCGATGCCGTGGCCCGCGAGACGACCTGGGATGCGGCAGCCGGCGCCGTGACGGTGCCCGCGCACACGGCGGCGGTGCTGGTCCAGCGGTGATCTCGTAGCAGGGCCACGTCCTTCGCCGCCGTCGAAGCGCTGCTGTGCGTGAAGTCCCCCGGGGGTGCTGCGGGGTGCCATGCGGGCTGCGCTGCGGGGTGCCATGCGGGCTGCGCTGCGGGCGCCCCTCCACCCCTGTGGACTGAAATATCTTGCAAGTTCTGGCTTGCAGTTGATGCTGGTGGGATGGGCCTTTAGGGTGGGGCGAGCGTGCTGGAGGTGAAATAGCCGCCACACCGATGAATATCTTGCACTCCCAATGCCTGGAGTGCGCCCCGGCCGTTCCCCTCGGCCGTTCCTTGCCCGGACAGAGGAGTCCCCGCATGTCGGTCCCGCGGTTTTCCCGCCCCGTCCCCTCCCCTCGTGCAGCCCGCATCCTCGGGCATCCGCACCCCCGTCCGCGTCGATCCTCGTCCGCGCCGGCGGTGATGAGGCACCGTGGCTCGTCGGCGGTGATGCGGCGACGTGGCTCGTCGGCCGCGGCGATCACCGCACCGCTGCCACGTCGCGGGCTGGCGATCATCGCTGCCCTGATGATGGCGATGGCGAGCGTGACGGGCACCGCGCCGCTGGTGCACGCCGTCGGCCCGAACGACCCGGTGCTGGTGGGCTCCCTGCAGTCCGAGCTGGGCTGCGGGACCGACTGGGCACCGGACTGCGAGGCCACGAGGCTCCTGCCCACCGGTGAGGCCGGGGTGTGGGCCTCCACCTTCAAGGTGCCCGCCGGGCAGTGGGAGACCAAGGTCGCCATCGGCGGCAGCTGGGACGAGGCCTACGGCCTGGACGGCGGCGACGAGAACATCCCGCTAGCCTTCGCCGCCCCCACCACGGTGCGCTTCCAGTTCGACGAGGCCACCAGCCGACTCTCCATCGCCCTGCCCGAGCTGCCCGGTGAGTACACCGAGGACGACGCCGCGCTCGCAGCGGCGCCCCACCGCCACCCCGGCGCCGGGCAGACCTTCTACTTCGTGCTCACCGATCGCTTCGAGAACGGTGACCTCTCCAACGACACCGGTGGCATCGAGGGCGACCGTCTGGACCACGGCTTCGACCCCGCCGACAAGGGCTTCTACCAGGGCGGTGACATCGCCGGCCTGCACTCCCAGCTGGACTACATCGAGGACCTGGGGATGACGGCCATCTGGCTGACCCCCTCGTTCAAGAACAACCCCGTCCAGGGCGAGGGCGAGAACGCCAGCGCCGGCTACCACGGGTACTGGGTCACCGACTTCACCACCATCGACCCGCACCTGGGAACCAACGACGAGCTGAAGGCCCTGATCGACGACGCCCATTCGCGCGGCATCAAGGTGTACTTCGACATCATCGTCAACCACACCGCGGACCTCATCGACTACGAGGAGGGCGAGTACGGGTACATCGACCAGGCCACCTCCCCGTACCGCGACGCCGACGGCAACCCGGTGGACCTCGCCCAGGTGGCGCAGTCCCCCGACTTCCCCACCTTCGACCCGCAGACCTCGTTCCCGTACACGCCGGTGCGCAGCGAGGAGAACACGGTGATGGTGCCGGAGGCGCTCAACGACGTCACCATGTATCACAACCGCGGCAACTCGACGTGGGAGGGAGAGTCGGTCACCCACGGCGACTTCGACGGTCTGGACGACGTGATGACCGAGGACCCGCGGGTACTGGCCCTCATGGAGGACATCTACACCACGTGGATGGACTTCGGGATCGACGGCTTCCGCATCGACACCGTCAAGCACGTGGACTTCGGGTTCTGGGAGTCCTTCACCAGCACGATGGCCGCTCACCAGGGCTCCACCCCGGCGGGCGAGGAGTTCTTCACCTTCGGCGAGGTGTACGACGCCGATGCGCGCCTGCTGTCCCCCTACGTGCGGGACACCGACATGGACTCGGTGCTGGACTTCGCCTACCAGTCGGCGAGCACCAACTGGGCGCGCGGCTACACCGCGCAGGGCATGGCGGCCCTGTTCGACGCCGACGACCACTACATCACCCCCACCTCCTCCGCCGCGGACCTGCCCACCTTCGTGGGCAATCACGACATGGGGCGCATCGGCTACCTGCTGCGGGACTCCGGCCGGCTCGATGAGCGCGCCGCCTTCGCGCACACCACGATGCTGCTGACGCGCGGCCAGCCGGTGATCTACTACGGCGACGAGCAGGGCTTCGTGGGCGATGGCAACGACAAGGATGCCCGCCAGTCGATGTTCCCCAGCCGCACCCCGTCCTACCTGGACGACACCCTGATCGACGGCTCCCCCTACGGGTCCGGCGACCACTTCGACACCGGCACGCAGCTGTATCCGCTCATCAGCGAGCTGGCCACGCTGCGCAACTCCACCCCGGCGCTGTCCACCGGGGCGCAGATCGAGCTGTACGCCGAGGGCGGCCCCGGCGTGTACGCCTTCTCCCGCGTGGACCGCGAGGAGAAGGTCGAGCACCTGGTGGCGCTGAACAATGCCGGCTCCGCCAGCACCGTCACGCTCACCACCCTCACCCCGGGCGCCAGCTACTCGGTGCTGCACGGTGACCACGCCCCCGTCACCGCCGGGGCGGACGGCACCGTGGAGCTGACCGTGCCGTCGCTGTCGGCCGTGGTGCTGGTGGCCGATGCCCCGGTCGCCGCTGCCGGTGAGGCGCAGGCGATCACCCTCACCCCCGCCCAGGGCGGTGCAGTGGAGGGTCTGGCCCCGATCAGCGCGCAGATCGCTGCGGACCGCTGGGCGGAGACCTCCTTCAGCTACCGGATCGCCGGCGAGGTGGCGTGGACGCCGCTCGGCACCGCTGAGGACGACACCCCGCGGGTGTTCCACGACGTGCGCGGCCTGGACACCGGCACCGTGATCGAGTACCGCGCGGTCTCCACCGATGCGAGCGGCTCCCGCGTGGCGGCCTCCACCAGTGCGGTGGTGGGCGCGGATCTCTCCGCTGCCGGCCCGGCCGAGGGGCCCGGCGGGATCGACGCGGAGTCGATCACGCTGCCGGGCTCCCACAACGCGGCGATGGGCTGCGCGGGCGACTGGCAGCCGGACTGCGAGTCCGCCCAGCTGACCCTGGACGCGGCCTCCGGGAAGTACACCGGCACCTTCGACATCCCCGCCGGGACCTACGAGTTCAAGGTCGCCCACGGCGGCTCCTGGGACCAGAACTACGGCGCGGGCGGTGTGCCCGGTGGGGAGAACATCTCCTACACGCACGAGGGCGGGCCGGTCACCTTCTGGTACGACCCGGTCACCCACATCGTCCAGTCCAGCGCCGATGGTCCCTTCGTGACCCTTCCCGGTTCGTTCAACGCGGCCCTGGGCTGCACCGAGGACTGGATGCCCTCCTGCATGGCCACCTGGATGCAGGACGGTGACGGGGACGGCGTGTACACCTTCACCACCGATGCCCTGCCCACCGGCAGCTACGAGGTGAAGGCGGCCCACGGCGGCTCCTGGGACGAGAACTACGGGGTGGACGGTGCGCGCGGCGGCGCCAACTACTCCTTCTCCACCCAGGAGGGAAAGGTCGTGACCTTCTCCTACGACCTGGCCACCCACGTGCTCACCATCGAGTCGGAGGATCCGCTGGTGGCGGGCTCCGGCCAGCAGCTGGCGCACTTCGTGGATGCCGACACCATCGCCTGGCCCGCCGACCGGGTCAGCGATCCGGCCACCACCAGCTGGCAGCTGTGGTCGGCCCCCGAGGGCGGGCTCACGGTGGCCGACGGTGCGGTCACCGGCGGGCAGCAGCTCGGTGAGCTGGCCCTGCGCGACGGCGGCCTGGACGAGGCGGAGCTGGAGGGCCGCGGCCATCTCGGCGACTTCCTGGCGCTGGACCTCTCCGGTGTGGACCGCGACGCGCTCGAGCAGGCCCTCACCGGCGAGCTGGCCGTGGTCCAGATCGGGGCCGACGGCATCGAGGTGATGACCGGTCTGCAAATCCCGGGCGTTCTGGATGCGCTGTACGCCGAGGACGCCGACGCTCACGAGCTCGGCGTGGTGTTCGACGAGGCCGGCACCCCGACCGTGACGCTGTGGGCACCCACCGCCAAGAGCGTGGACCTGCAGCTGTCCCCGGCACCGGTGACGGAGGCGGCCGGCCCGTCGGCCCGTGCCGCCGCCCCGGAGGGCGCCGAGGTGCTGCCGATGGAGCGCGGCGAGGGCGGCGTGTGGACCATCACCGGTGAGCCCGGCTGGGAGGACCGCGCCTACACCTTCGCGGTGGACGTGTACGTCCCCGCCGAGGGAGAGGTGGTCACCAACGTGGTGACCGATCCGTACTCCGTGGGGCTGACGCTGAACTCGCAGCAGTCGGTGATGGTGGACCTGGACGACGAGCGCTGGGCCCCGCAGGTGTGGACGGACACTCCCGCCCCGCAGGTCGAGCAGTTCGCCGACCAGACCATCTATGAGCTGCACATGCGGGACTTCTCCGCCGGGGACCAGGGCCTGCCGGAGGAGGTGCGCGGCACCTACGCGGCGTTCGGGCACCCGGACTCGGCCGGGTCGGCGCGCCTGCAGGAGCTCTCCGATGCGGGCGTGACCACGGTTCACCTGCTGCCCACCTTCGACATCGCCACCATCGAGGAGGACCGCTCCGCTCAGGTGCAGCCGGAGATCCCCGACGCGGGCCCGGCCTCCCCGGACCAGCAGGCGGCGATCGCGGAGGTCGCGGATCAGGACCCGTACAACTGGGGCTACGACCCGTACCACTACCAGACCCCGGAGGGCTCCTACGCGACCGCCGGGAACCAGGTGGGCGGTGCCCGCACCGCGGAGTTCCGCTCCATGGTCGGTGAGCTGCACCGGATGGGCCTGCAGGTGGTGCTGGACAAGGTGTACAACCACACCGCCGCTCATGGTCAGGCCGATCGCTCGGTGCTGGACAAGGTGGTGCCCGGGTACTACCACCGGTTGAGCCTGCAGGGCGCGGTGGAGACGTCCACCTGCTGCTCGAACCTCGCCACCGAGAACGAGATGGCCGGCCGCATCATGGTGGACTCCACCGTGCTTTGGGCCCGCCACTACGGGGTGGACGGCTTCCGCTTCGACCTGATGGGCCACCACTCCCGCGAGAACATGGAGGAGGTGCGGGCCGCCCTGGACGAGCTGACCCTGGAGGCCGACGGCATCGACGGCTCCGGCATCTATCTGTACGGCGAGGGCTGGAACTTCGGCGAGATCGAGAACAACGCCCGGTTCACGCAGGCCACGCAAGGGCAGTTGGACGGCACCTCGATCGGTGCGTTCAACGATCGTCTGCGCGATGCGGTGCACGGCGGCAGTCCCTTCGACACCGACAAGCGCACCATGCAGGGCTTCGGCAACGGCCAGTACACGATGCCCAACGGGTTCTCCGAGCTGTCGGAGGAGGATCAGCGGGCGGATCTGCTGCACCGCACCGACCTGATCCGTCTGGGCCTGGCCGGCAGCCTGAAGGACTTCGAGCTGGAGTCCTCCAGCGGTGAGGTGCTGCGTGGTGACCAGCTGGACTACAACGGGTCTGCGGCCGGGTTCACCTCGCGTCCGGAGGAGTCGGTGAACTACGTGGACGCCCACGACAACGAGGCGCTGTACGACCTCAACGTGTGGAAGCTGCCGCAGGATGCGTCGATGGAGGTGAGGGGCCGGATGAACACCCTGTCCCTGGCCACGGTGACGCTGGGCCAGTCCCCGTCGTTCTGGGCGGGCGGCACCGATCTGATGCGCTCGAAGTCGCTGGATCGCGACTCCTACGACTCCGGGGATCACTTCAACGTGATCGACTGGACGATGCAGGACAACGGCTACGGCCGGGGCCTGCCGCCGGAGGGCAAGAACGGCGAGGCGTGGGACCTGATGGTGCCGATGCTGGAGGACCCGGCCAAGACTCCTTCCCCGGCGGACATCGAGTTCAGCTCGGAGGTGACGCTGGACCTGCTGCGGCTGCGCTCCTCGACGAACCTGTTCACGCTGGGCGAGGCGGAGCTGATCCACCAGAAGGTCAGCTTCCCCAATGCCGGTGCGGATGCCACGCCGGGCCTGCTGGTGATGCGGATCGACGACACCGTGGGGGCTGACGCCGACCCGGCCCTGGACGGTCTGGTCACGGTCTTCAACGCCTCCGACGAGCCGATCACCGAGCAGGTCGACGGCATGGCGGGACTGGAGTACTCGCTGCATGAGGTGCAGGCCGAGGGCGTCGACCCGGTGGTCAAGGAGTCCACCTGGGAGGCCTCGACGGGCACGGTGACGGTGCCGGCGCACACGGTGGCCGTGTTCGTGGCCCCGCAGGATACGGCGCCGGGTGAGCCCGGTGAGCCCGGTGAGCCCAGTGACCCCGGTGAGCCCGGTGAGCCCGGTGAACCCGGTGAACCCGGTGAGCCCGGTGAGCCCGGTGAACCCGGCCAGCCCGGTGAACCCGGTGAACCTGGTGAACCCGGCGAGCCCGGCCAGCCCGGAGAACCCGGCCAGCCCGGAGATCCCGGCCAGCCCGGCCAGCCCGGAGAGCCCGGGGAACCGGGTCAGCCCGGCCAGCCCGAGGAACCGGGTGAGCCCGGAGAGCCAGGCGACCCGGGGAAAGCCGGCGATCCTGGCCGTGCAGATCGTGATCGCGGTCCGCTGGCCCGCACCGGCACGGACGCGTGGGGCTACGTGCTGGCGGCAGCCGCACTGATCGCCGTGGGTGGTGGGCTCACCGCCTGGAAGCGCCGGGCGGCCTGACACACCCCACACACGGATCCCCCGGTTCCCTCGCTCGATCGAGGGAACCGGGGGATCCGTCGTTCAGTCCTCAGCACATCGCTGTGCTTCGTGCCTCACGGTCGGCGACGTGCAGGCGTTCACCCTGGGACGAACCGGCGGCCGTGGCGGCTCAGTCCTGCGGGGTGAAGGTCTCCAGGTCTGTGCGGAAGGCGCGGCGGCGCGCGTAGGCGTGCACCTGGTCCAGCACCGCGACCTGCCGGTCCACGTTGTCCACCAGATCGGCGAACACCTGCTTGTCCAGGCCCAGCAGCTGGGCGTTGTCCCGCAGGGTCTCCCAGCCGCCCTTCTTCCCGATCACGGCGCTGCGCATCAGCTCGGCCTCCAGCACCAGCGTCATCGGCGAGCGCTTGACGAGACGACCGTTGTTCTTGAGCCGTGCGGCCTTCTCCCCCACCCAGGCGGCGGCCTGCCGGTGCGGGAGCTGCTTGAAGCCGAGGTCCTCCAGCAGCTGTTCGAGGAACCGGCGCTCGTTGCGGATCTCGTGGGCCAGCATCGAGAGCTCGGCGAACACGGGGGTGTCCACGTTGGCCTCGGCCATCCGCTCGATGCGGGACATCCCGGCAGTGGCCCCGGTGAGGTGGTCGGAGATGTACAGGTTCAGCAGGTCCCGGTCGACGTCCTCGGAGATCCTCGGCGAGCGCTTTCCGGCCGAGGCACCCTCCCCGGCATCCGCCCCGCCGGGAACGGCCGAGACGGGAAGGGAGCCCCCGCCGGCATCACGGGGGCGCATCGGCACCGAATCGGCTCCGGTGCCTTCGATCATCCCTCCCAGCAGTTCGGCGACGGCATCGGCTGCGGTGCGGGTGGGCTTCCAACCCAGCTCTGCCTTGGCCCGGGCGTTGTCCATCACCGGGACGTTCATGCCCATGTCGAGCCATCCCGGGTCGGCCGCGACCAGTCCGGTGAGGTGCCCGGCCGACATCGCTGTGCGGACCATCGACGGCGGCAGCTCCACGGGCCGCACCTTCTTGCCGTCGCCGACGATGTCGGCCAGGTCCTGCACGCCGAGCACGTCGTCGGCGCAGATGTTGAAGGCACCCTTGACGCCGGCCACGGCGGCGGCCGCGTAGGCGGCGCCCATGTCATCGGCGTGGACGGCCTGGATGCGCAGGCCCTGCGGGAGCGGCAGCAGCGGGGGCCGACCGGCCTTGAGCGCCTGCACGGGCATCCAGGAGCCCAGGAAGTAGCGCTGGATCTCGGATGCCGCGGCGGCCGAGAAGATCAGTGCGGGGCGCAGCCGGGTCACGGTCACCTCGGGGTGCTCGGCCTCGAACTCGTCCAGCACGCGCTCCTGGGCGGCCTTGTCGACGCTGTAGTGCGAGGTGGAGATCCCTCCGGTCTCCCAGCTCTCGTCCCGCACCTCCAGGCCCGGGGAGGGCGAGTAGGCACCCACGGAGGAGGCCACCACCAGAGTGTCCACGCCCGCGGCGGCGGCAGCGCGAGCCACGTTGCGGGTGCCCTCCACGTTGACGCGGTGCAGCAGGTCCCGCTTGGAGTTGGGCTGGATCAGCCAGGCCAGGTGGATGACGGCGTCGACATCCGCGAACGCCTTCGTCAGGTGGGCGATCGCCTCGGGCGCCTTGACGGCGGCACCGATGTCGATCGAGGCCCAGTCGGCCTGGGCGTAGGGCTCGGCGCCCTGGTCGGGCATGCGCCGGGCGATGCCCAGTACGGAGGAGACCTCCGGGCGTTCGTGCAGGGCCGTGAGGACTGCGGTTCCGACGTTCCCGGTGGCACCGACGACGGCGACTCTCATGGGTTTCTCCCTCGTGGGGTCACGCGCTGCGCGACGAGTGGGCGTGCGTGGACTCCTCCAACCTACGCAGGGATCCTGAGCGCCCGGAAGGAAAGGCCCTCGCCTCGACCGGTCGGTCTCCTGGAGCAGAGGCCATGCGGGCCGGGCGCGAGCACGAGGCGAGGGATGCGAGCTGCCAGGTGCGGCCCGGGCCAGCACCGGCCGCCGCGCCCCCGGGGCCACCGCAGCCCCCCGGAGTCGTCAGCTCCTATGGGGATCCTCCCCCTGCACGGGATCGTCCACCTGCACGGGGCCCTCCCCCTGCACGGGATCGTCCACCTGCATGGGCCCGCCAGGTTCGGTGTCGGTGCCGGTGGCGCGGCCGATGCCGGCCATCAGGTGGTACACCAGCAGTGCAGCCACTGTGCCCAGCGCGATGCCCGTGAGCTGGATGCCCTCGATCTCCCAGGTCACATTGGCGATGCCCACCACCAGGGCCACACCGGCGGTGAACTGGTTCTTGGGCTTGGAGAAGTCCACCTTCCGTCCACCCACATGCGCACGCCGATGATGCCGATCAGGCCGTACAGCACGAAGGTGACGCCGCCCAGCACACCGGGCGGGATGGTGAAGATCGCCGCGCCCACCTTCGGGGACAGCGACAGCAGGATCGCGACGATCCCGGCCACCCAGTAGGCGGCGGTGGAGTACACGCGGGTAGCGCTCATGACGCCGATGTTCTCGCCGTAGGTAGTGGTGGGTGAGCCGCCGAACCCAGCGGACAGGGCGGTGGCAGCGCCGTCGGCGAACAGGGTGCGGCCCACCATGTGGTCGAGGTTGCGACCGGTCATCAGGCCCACGCTGGTCACATGACCCACGTTCTCGGCCAGCAGCACCAGGATCACCGGCAGGAACATCGGCAGCAGCGCGAGGTTGAACTCGGGGTGGTGGAACTGCGGCAGGCCGATCCAGGGGGCCTCAGCCACGGGGGTGAAGTCCACCTCGCCCCGCAGCACCGCGACCAGGTACCCCACCAGCACGCCCACCAGCACCGAGATGCGACCCAGCAGGCCCTTGAACACAGCGGTGCACAGCACCACGGCGAACAGGGTGATAGTGGCGGTGACGGCGGACTGCTTGAAGTTGTCGTACGCGGTCGGGGCCAGGTTGAAGCCGATCAGCGCGACGATCGATCCCATCACCACCGGCGGCATCAGCACACCGATCCAGACGGTGCCGATGCGGGCGACCAGCAGGCCCAGCAGGGCCAGCAGGATGCCGGTGACCATCACCCCGCCCAGGGCCGCGCCCATGGAATCGGCCTCGGTGGAGGCCACGACCGGCGCGATGAACGCGAAGGAGGAGCCCAGGTAGCTGGGCACCCGGTTGCGGGTGATCACCAGGAACAGCAGGGTGCCGATGCCGCTGAACAGCAGGGTGGTCGAGGGTGGGAACCCGGTGAGCAGGGGCACCAGGAAGGTGGCGCCGAACATGGCGATCACGTGCTGGGCGCCGATGCCGATGGTCACCGGCCAGGCCAGGCGCTCCTCGGGCTTGACGATGGCGGCGGGGGCGACGGTGCGGCCGTTGCCGTGCAGGGTCCAGAGCGGCATGGCTCTCCAGGGATGTGAGCGGGGTGGGGATCGGGAGGAGTGATGGGGGGTCGGGGCAGGGACGGCAGGCGGCCCGGGCGGTTTCGGCCTGGCAGGAGCGACCTTGCCGTCCCTGGCTCACCCGCCGGGGAAGGTCTTCCTGCGGGCGCGCTCGGCGTTGACGTCGGGCACCTGGTCCAGCAGAGAGGCGCGGCGGGTGTCGCGCATGCGGAAGTCGGCGAACATGCGGGTGAGGTCCGGTGCGCCGAACTCGTCGCGCACCGGGGCGGGGACGGTGAGCATCAGCACGGCGGCGATGCCGGTGGTCAGAGCCACGCCCCCGGTGAGCAGGCCGGAGCCGGCACCGGTGGCCACGGAGTTCACGATGGTGTCCAGGAAGCCCACCATCACCAGCACGGCCCCGGCCATCACACCGCTGGCGCGGGCCACCTCGGCGCGGCGCTCCAGCAGGGCGCGCCGGGCGAAGATCGACACCGCCACGAAACAGGCGGACACCACGGCGTCCAGCAGGTGCAGCACAGGACCGCCCCGGGTCACGCCCGTGGGCGAGGCGATCGCGGCCAGCAGGTGCCAGATCACTGCGGCAGCGTGCATCAGCACGCTGAACTCGAACACGCGCACCGTGTACACCAGCCAGTCGGCGCGCCGGAAGGAGATCGGGATGGTGCGGATGAACGAGCGGGAGATCATCACCCCGAACGCGGCGAACAGCGGCGGCAGGTACACGAAGCCGGTGGCGAAGCTGAGCGGGGCGGCGAACTGGAGGCGCAGGGTGTTGTCGGCCAGGGCCAAGGCCACCAGGCCGGCCACCGCGGCCACCGAGAACACGATCCAGGAGCGGTCCCGCCGCCACACCGCAGCGAACACGATCGCCAGCAGCAGGGCGGAGATCAAGGCATCGGCGAACACCATCACCGAGAAGCCCCAACCGGTGGTGAACAGCCTGCCGACGATCATCACCAGTGCCAGCAGCAGTGCCGCGGCGGCGGCCACCCCGATGCCCAGCACCAGCAGGCGGGCGCGGTTGCGGGCCACGTGATGGGGGAGGTAGCCCTCGTGACGGCGCGGTTCGATGCCGACGATCGCGCCCAGCAGCAGCAGCGGTACGCCCACCCCGATACCAACGGGGGGCCCGTCGGGCAGGGAGGAGAACAGCCGCGGCAGGGAGACGACGAGGTCCACGGCCACCACGACCAGCGGGACCGCCAAGGCGGGCAGCAGGCCGATCACCCGCACCGCGCGCACCACCGCCAGCGGCGGGCGGGCGGGGACCCACCGCAGCAGGTGCACGGCGATCAGCGCGGCCAGGCCGATGCCGATGGAGATCTTCCCAGCCATGCCCAGCATCGGTGCCGGAGCGTAGGTGAAAGTGGTGGTCAGCGCGGTGACCAGGCATACCAGCGCCAACAGATCGCGCAGGGCGTCGAACACACCGAGCTCGCGGAACCGCTCGGGCACCTCGATGCCGCCGGCGGCGCCGTCCTCGACGTTCGGGGTGGTGCCGGAGCGGGCGTAGGAGACGGCCCGCGAGGGCAGCACGGGTTCGTCCGCGCCTGGTCCCGCGCCGGGTGTCTCGCGCTCTTCGGTGTCCAGGTCCCAGTCGAGCGTGCGCCGGCGATCGGGGGCTGCCGGCGCGTCGGGCCAGGGGCGCGCCTCGGGCCGCGGACGCGCGGCCGGGCCAGGGGTCAGCGGTGAGCGGGGTGCCGCGGCGGGCGTGCCGCCGTCGTGGAGCGGGGGGCTCTGCGAGACGCCGTCAGACGAGGCCGCCTCGGACGAGGCTCGAACAGTGGAGGCCGCTCCCGAGTCACGCTGGGCCAGCTGTTCCTTCAGGGCCTCAGCACGTTCGGCCCGCTTGCGCTCCAGCAGCGGGGCGGCGTAGCGGTCGAAGGCAGCGCGGTCAGGCAGCTGCTCGGTGGGAAGGGTGTGGGGATCGTCGGATGCGAAGATCCAATCGGAATCCCCCGCCGTGCCGCGTTCGCGCTCCCCCGCCATGAACCCTCTTCCTCTGTCGGTCCTGCCTGCACGAGTCTAGGAGAGGCTCGGGCGGGCGCCCGCGGCGGCGCGCCGGGGCGACGCAGTGATGCTCAGCGCGCGGTGGGGTACATCCGCGCGCGCTGCGAGCTGGAGTCGACGACCTGCTTGCCGAAGGGGAAGCAGGTCACGGGGATCAGCTTGATGTTCGCCCACGCCAGGGGGATGCCGATGATGGTCACGGCCTGCGCCACAGCGGTGAGCACGTGCCCGATGGCGAGCCAGAGCCCGGCCACCAGGAACCACACCACGTTGCCGACGCCGCTGAGCGCATTGCCGCGGCCGGTGGCCACGACCTCGCGACCGAACGGCCACAGCACGAAGCCGGCGATCCTGAACGAGGCCACCCCGAAGGGGATGGTGACGATGAAGATGCAGGCGATCACGCCGGCCAGCAGATAGCCGAGGAACAAGGGGATCCCCGCGGTGAACAGCCAGATGAGATTGAGGACCAGGGTGATGAAGAAGCGCATGCCTCCACACTAGGCAAAGGTCCCCGCGCCGCGACAGGAGGAAAGCCCCCGTTCCCGGGCGGGGCCGGGCCTCCCTTCCATGCGCGGGTTCTGCTTGCATGCGGGCTCACGGGGCCGGGTCTCTGCGGCCGCATCGGCCCTCCGACGGATCTCACGTGCGCGGGCGCGACCCGCCTACCTGCCCAGGACTACCCTGAGTCCATGCCTGCTCCCGAGATCGTGCTGACCGAGCGCTTCCAGTCCGCCTTCGCCTCCGCCTTCGGGCCCGAGTACGCCGAGGCCGACCCGCTGATCCGCCCCTCCCAGTTCGCCGACTTCCAGTGCAATGCGGCGATGGGACTGGCCAAGCGCCTGGGGAAGAAGCCCCGCGACATCGCCGCGGAGATCCTGGAGGCCGTGCAGCTCGAGGACGTGGCCGAGCCCCTCGAGGTGGCCGGGCCCGGGTTCCTGAACATCCGGCTGCGCACCGAATGGATCGCCTCGCAGGTCGCACAGCTGGCCGACGACTCCCGCCTGGGCATCCCCGCCGGGCAGCCCCGCACCGTGGTGCTGGACTACTCCGCGCCCAACGTGGCCAAGGAGATGCACGTGGGGCACCTGCGCACCACTGTGGTGGGTGACGCTCTGGCGCGCACGCTGGAGAAGCTGGGCCACACGGTGATCCGCCAGAACCACATCGGTGACTGGGGCACCCCCTTCGGGATGCTGATCGAGCACCTGCTGGAGGTGGGCGAGGACTCGCCGGAGGCTGCCCTGCTGCTGACCGACCCCAATGCGTTCTACCAGGCTGCACGGCAGAAGTTCGATGCGACCGACGGCAAGGCCGCCAGCGACGCCGGCGCGGCCGGCACCCCCGGGGCAACCGCGGCCGACGGGGCCGAGGCGCCCGCCGTCGCTGCTGATTTCGCGGCCCGGGCCCGTCGCCGGGTGGCCACCCTGCAGTCCGGGGATGCCCGCTCCCTGGAGATCTGGCAGCGCCTGGTGGAGATGTCCAAGCAGTACTTCCACCGCATCTACGACATGCTGGACGTGACCCTCACCGATGCGGACCTGGCCGGGGAGTCCACCTACAACGATCAGCTGGAGGCGGTGTGCCGCGATCTGGAGGAGGCAGGCATCGCCCGCAGCTCCGACGGTGCGCTGTGCGTGTTCCCCGAAGGGTTCACCGGCCGTGACGAGCAGCCGCTGCCGCTGATCATCCGCAAGTCCGACGGCGGCTACGGCTACGCCACCACCGACCTCGCGGCGATCCGCCACCGGGTGCGCACCCTGGGAGCGGACCGCATCGGCTACGTGGTGGGCACCGCTCAGGAGCTCCACTTCCAGATGATCTTCACGACCGCGCGGGAGGCCGGCTGGCTGCCCGAGAGCGTGGAGGCCACCCACGTGAAGATCGGCTCGGTGCTCGGTGAGGACGGGAAGATCCTGCGCACCCGCTCCGGTTCCTCCCTGCGACTGATGGCGCTGCTGGAGGAGGCCGTCGCCAAGGCCCAGGGCGTGATCGACGAGCTGAGGCCGGATCTGTCCCAGCAGGAGCGCGCCTCCATCGCCCATGACATCGGCATCGGCGGCGTGAAGTACGCGGACCTGTCCACCGCGCACGACTCCGACTACGTGTTCGACCTGGACCGGATGCTGGCACTGACCGGCAACACGGCCCCGTACCTGCAGTACGCGGTGGCGCGTATCCGCTCGATCGGCCGCCGGGCCGCGGAGCAGGGGGTGGACGCCGCCGGGGCCGCGCCGCGGGTGGACAACGACGCCGAGCGCGCCCTGGCCCTGCAGCTGCTGGAGTTCGGTCCCACGCTGGCCCAGGTGGGCGCTGCCTACGAGCCGCACCGCCTGTGCGCCTACCTGTTCGCGACCGCCCAGGCGTTCACCGCGTTCTACGAGGCCTCCCCGATCCTCAAGGAGGCCGATGCGCAGGTGCGTGCCGGTCGTCTGGCCCTGGCGCAGCTCACTGAGCAGGTGCTGGTCGAGGGTCTCGCGGCCCTCGGCGTGAACGCTCCGCAGCAGATGTGAGCGGGCGTGACCGGATCGTGTCCGGTTGTTATCCAAACGTGCCCGGGTGAGGCCCGGAACGGCCTTACCTTGAACACCCTGCTTCCATAATCTTGCAGGGTGCCATCGCTTCGCCTCGCCCAGCTCACCCTGTGGGCGGTCTATGCCCTGGTGGTGGCGGTGCACCTGGGGGCGCTGGTGACCGAGTCCAGCCTGACCCAGCGGGTCACGCAGCCATTGTTCGCTCCGCTGCTGATCGCGATCCTTCTGGTGAGTGCGCCCTCGCGCCACCGCACCACGGTGCTGCTCACGGCGGGACTGTTCTTCGCCTGGCTCGGTGACACCATGCCGCCGTTCCTGCCGCAGGTGCTGCGACCGGCCGCCGTCGTGCTGTTCCTGGTGGCACTGGTCCTGTACTGCCTCGCGCTGCTGCCGCTGTGGGCCCGCAACCGCGAGCCGCTGCGCCTGGCCCTGGCGATCCCCTACGCCGGTGTGGTGATCGGGCTGTTCGTGGCCTGCGCGGACGGCGCCGGCGAGATGACGCCGCTGGTGGCCGCCTACGCGACCGTGCTGGCCACCATGGCGTTCCTGTCCTCCGGCGGCAACGGTATGACGTGGATGGGCGGCACCCTGTTCCTGCTGTCCAGCTCACTGCTGGCGATGGACTGGTTCCTGCCGGGCGCCGCGATCATGTACAGCACCGTGTGGGTGATGCTCACCTACGCCCTGGGGCAGGCGCTGCTGGTGGCAGGGATGCTGCGCATCATCCCCTCGCGCGAGCACACGATGCAACCCGTCGGGGCTGAGCTGGTCATCGTCGAGGGGTGACCCCCAGGACGCGGGCGATCAGTTCGCCCTGCTCCCGGTGCAGGCGCTCGAGGTCCTCGCCGCGCCGCTGCATCAGCTGCAGGCCCAGGCGGCCGTTGATCTCCCGGTAGGCCACCTCCAGCCCGTTCTCCTCCAGCTGCAGCCGGGCCACCCGGACATCGGAGAGGAACAGATCGCGCGTTCCCACGCTGAGGTGCACCGGCGGCAGGCCCTCCAGACTCGCGTTGATCGGGGAGAGGTCCGGATCGTCCAGCGGCGCACGCCCGGCGTAGGCGCGGGCGGCCTCGCGCAGCATCCGGCGCTCGTGCACGGGATCCACCTGGTCCGTCTCGGTGATGCCGGCGTTGGCCAGTTCGAGGTCCAGCCAGGGCGACATGGTCACCAGCGCGGCCGGCGCCGGGATCTGCGGATGCTCCCGGAGCCTGCGGGCGATCGCGAAGGCAAGTCCACCGCCGGCGTGCTGACCGCTGAGCACCCACGGGCCGGCGCCGAGCCGACCGTCGGCCGCCAGCGCCTGCAGCACGCTCTCGGCGTCGTCCCGCGCCACGGGGTGAGTGTGGTCCGGAGCGGTGCGGTAGTCGACCATCAACCCGGCGCAGTCGCGGGCATCGGCCTGCTTCGACAGCCACGTCCAGTCCCCGGTGAACGGCCCGGAGACGTAGGCGCCGCCGTGCAGGTGGATGATCAGCCCCTGGTCGCGGCGATGGCCGTCCAGCCACACGCAGCGGGTGCGGCCGATCATCTCCACGTCCACCGCGTGGCGCTTCTGCACCGAGCTCGGGGGCAGTGCCCGCCGGGCCTCTCGCAGCGCATGGTTGGTGACCGCTGAGGGGATCGGCACCCGGCGCACGGTGCGGGCGCCCACCACCACGGCGTCTCGGATGCGTCCCATTGCTGACTCCTAGCCGCGACCCTCTGGTCGCATCGATGCGGGGTGCCTTGCGCGGCCAGCCTAGCGAACCCCGCTCCTGCCCTCCTGGGCACGCCGACGATCACGCAGGGCACGCGCCTTCGCGACCGTGTGAGCACAGGTAGCCTGCCTTCATGACGACGCCCTCCCCCGCCCCTGTCCTGGTGATGGTCGCGATGCCGGAGGAGGCAGCGCCGCTGGAATCCCGGCTGGACGGCGCGACGGCGCTGTCGACCCCGTTCGTCGACGACGCGGCGATGCGCCCGGTGCGAGCGGTGGCCGGCCTCCTTGGGGGCACGCCCACGGTGGTGGTCACCACCGGCATCGGCATCGCCGCAGCGAGCGCCGCCGCCACCTGGGCGATCCTCGAGCACCGGCCCACCTGCGTGGTCGCGGCGGGTTCCTGCGGGGGCCTGGCGGCCGACGTCGAGGTGGGCACGGTGATCGTGGGCGATGCCTTCACCTGGTCGCTGGCGGACGCCACCGTCTTCGGCTACGAGCCCGGGCAGGTGCCCGGCTCGCCAGCACGTCTCGAGGCCGATGACGACTGGGCCGACGTCGCGGAACGCGCTGCCGGCGCTGCCGGCACCGCGGTGCGCCGGGGGCTCATGCTCTCCGGTGACGCCTTCGTCACCGCTCCCCTGGCCGATCCCATGCGGGAGCGGTTCCCCGGTGCCCTCAGCGCGGACATGGAGACCACTGCCACCGCCCGCACCGCCGCCGCGCTCGGGGTGCCGTTCGTGGCACTGCGCGCTGTCTCGGATCTCTGCGGCCCCGCTGCGGGCCAGCAGTTCCACATGGAGCTGGACCTGGTCGCGGAGATCTCGGCCCGAGCGGTGGAGCAGCTGGTGCGCGCGCTGCCCGCATGAGCCACCCCGCATCGTTCATGTGAATCAGACAACCCCGCGGACGAACGGCCCCATGCCCCATGCGAGCACCCCGTTCCCCTTCTGACCTGGCCTTTTGGTCAGGACTGGCGGTGTGCGGCACCGTTCCGGATCGCGCCACCCCCTGGCCTCGCCCGGGGTGCGACCCGTATGGTGCAGGCGAGCCTCGTGACCCGCAGATGCGCTTCGGCCTGCAACCACGGGGCTTTCCCCTGCCCCTCCACCGGAACGAGTGATCGTGTCGGCTTCGACTGCTGCCTCCCCGCCCCCCGCCCCGCCCCATGACCCTGTGGACGGGTCCGAGAACCGCAAACCCCGCCCGTACTCCCTGGCCAAGGGAGTGTTCGGGGTGACCGCCGGCGTGGTGGCCATCGCGGTCGCCTTCGCACTGTTCCTGCCCACGGTGTTCGCCGAGGTCATCTCGACCCTGAACTCCACGGTGGTGAACTCCATCGGCTGGTACTACGTGCTGCTGGTGACCGGGTTCGTGGGCTTCGCGATCGTGGTCGCACTGAGCCGCCTGGGCACCATCAAGCTGGGCCGGGACGACGATGAGCCCGAGTACGGCCTGCTGTCCTGGTTCGCGATGCTCTTCGCCGCGGGCATGGGCATCGGCCTGGTGTTCTGGGGGGCAGCGGAGCCGCTGACCTTCTTCGCCTCCGACGGCGGGATCCCGCCGAACGCCGCTCATCTGGACGATCCGGCCCGGGCGCAGCGCGCCATGGGGCAGACCTTCCTGCACTGGGGGCTGCACGCCTGGGCGATCTACGTGGTCGTGGGCCTGGCGATCGCCTACTCGGTGCACCGCCGTCGCCGTCCCGTGTCGATCCGTTGGGCACTCGAGCCGATCCTCGGCAAGCGCACCGACACCTGGATCGGCGACCTGATCGACATCATCGCCCTGGTGGGCACGCTGTTCGGCATCGCCACCTCCCTGGGCTTCGGCGTCAATCAGATCGCCGCCGGCCTGGATCACCTGGGCCTGCTGCCGAACTCCACCACCGTGCAGGTGATCATCGTGCTGTCGGTGACCGCGCTGGCCACCATCTCCGCCGCTTCCGGGGTGGACAAGGGCATCAAGTTCCTCTCCAACCTCAACCTGGGGCTGGCGGCGCTGCTGCTGGTCGCCGTTCTGATCCTGGGCCCCACCCTGTTCCTGCTCCGCGACGTGGTGCAGAACATCGGCTACTACCTGCAGCACTTCCTCGAGCTCTCCTTCCAGACCCTGCCGTTCATGGGCGATGAGGGGGCCAGCTGGATCTCCGGCTGGACCACCTACTACTGGGGCTGGTGGATGTCCTGGTCGCCGTTCGTGGGCGTGTTCATCGCCCGCATCTCCCGCGGCCGCACCGTGCGCGAGTTCATCACCGGTGTGCTGCTGGTCCCCACCCTGGTGACCATGGTCTGGTTCACCGTGATGGGTGGCACCGCCCTGTACAAGAGCCTGTTCGAGAACATCGACTTCACCGGCGAGGACGGCACCATCGATGCCAACACCGCCCTGTTCGACACCCTCTCGACGCTCCCGCTGGGCATGCTGCTGTCCGGAATCGCCGTTGTGCTGGTGACCATCTTCTTCATCACCAGTGCGGACTCCGGCGCCTTCGTGATGGACATGATCGCCCACCGCGGCGACCCGAACCCGCCGCGCCTGACCCGCATCTTCTGGGCCTCGGCCTCCGGCATCATCGCCGCCGCGCTGATCTGGGCCGGCTCGGTCTCCGGTGCGGAGGGCGCAGGCATGACGGGCCTGCAGGCGATGGCTCTGCTGAGCGCCCTGCCGTTCTCCATTGTGATGATCGGCATGTGCGTCTCCACCTGGATCGCCCTGTCGCGCGAGGTGAAGATCATCCAGCGCCTGGAGCTGCGGATCCGTCAGCGAGAGTTCGTGGAGCGCTACTCCGACCAGCTCACCGGCACGGTCAGCGACCGCGTGAGCGCGCAGATCGCCGAGCAGGTCACCGCTCAGGTCGACGGGCGGGTGGCCGAGCAGGTGGAGCAGCAGGTCGCCACCCAGATCGATGCCCGCGTGGACGAGCAGGTCAGCGCGCGCCTGGACGAGCACGCCGCGGATCAGGCTGGGCAGCCCGGGCAGCAGGACGGGCACCGTCGCGGCCGGAACCCCTTCCGCCGCTGATCACCCGCGCTCGGCCAGCTGGATGATCTCCCCGTCGCCGTCGAGTGCGAGCAGGTTCTCGCGGATCCGCTCATCGGCACCGACGGGCCTGCCGCCGGCGGCGTGCGGGGTGATCAGCAGGCGGGGCGCGTCCCACAGGGGGTCCTCGGCCGGCAGGGGCTCGGGGTCGGTGACGTCCAGCGCGGCCGCCCCGAGGGTTCCCGCCTCGAGGGCCTCGGCAAGCGCCCCCTGGTCCACGGTGGTGCCGCGGCCCACGTTGATCAGCACGCCGTGGTCGGGCAGCGCGTCCAGCGCCTCCCGGCCCACCAGTCCGCGGGTGGCCTCCCCGCCGGGCAGGATGTTGATCAGCACGTCCACCTCGGGCAGGGCCGCGAGCACGTCGTCGTCGGCGAGCACCTCGAAGCCGGCACGCTCGCCGGCGCTGCGGGCCGCACCGCGCACGGTGGCCCCCAGGGCGCTGAGAACGGGGGCGAGGGTCTGGCCGATCTGCCCGAAGCCCCAGATCAGCACCCGAGCGCCGACCAGGCTGGTCATCCGGCCCTCGGGGTTCAGCGGCTGCATTCCCCCGAGCTCCTGGGACCATTCATGGCGCTCCTGGGCCTGCTTCGACTCGGGCAGGCGCCTCAGGATCGACAGCAGCAGGCCCAGTGTGTGCTCGGAGACCGTCAGGGAGTGCAGGCCGGCGCCGGTGGCGATCTGCACGTCCTCGCCGAAGCCGGCCTCGAGGATGCCGTCCACCCCGGCGGCGAGGGACTGCACCAGGCGCAGGTCGTGGAGGTTCTCCGCTGCTGAGGCGAGGTGGCGGCGGGAGGCGCCCCAGACCACGAGCACCTGGGCATCGTGGTGCTCGGCGGGGATCTCGGCGCGGGCGTCGATCGTGACGGCCTCCCAGCCCTCGGGCAGGTCGGGGTCGAGCTCGGTGGTGTCGGGCAGCAGGATCTTCATGGATCCAGGCTACGGGGCAGCGCTGCAGGACGTCCTGCCGGTCGCGTTCCGATAGCCTGCCGCCATGGTTCTCGGCCTCGGTTCAGCCGCCACAGGGATCGACCGCGCCGGCAGGGGGATCGGGCATGCCGCCCGGGGGATCGCCTCCGCGCTGCGCGGGGCGACACGCGCCACCGGTCAGCAGGTGTGGCGCACCGCCGTGCGCGCGCCCCTGGACACCGGCGGCTTCCTGGGCGCCTCCGCCGCTGCCTGGATCGCCACCTCCCCCAGTCTGCTGCCGCGCACCTGGTGGATGTGGACGGCCAACATCGGG
Source organism: Brachybacterium sp. p3-SID1565 (assembly GCF_025143785.1). Taxonomy (NCBI): domain Bacteria; kingdom Bacillati; phylum Actinomycetota; class Actinomycetes; order Micrococcales; family Dermabacteraceae; genus Brachybacterium; species Brachybacterium sp. p3-SID1565. The sequence continues at coordinate 48,931 of NZ_JAMBDS010000002.1, read as the reverse complement.
CTCTCGCAGATCTACGGGTACACCACCGGCGCTCTCACCCAGCGACTGCTGGGGCGCGCCGGCCGGGCGGTGGGCCTGCAGGTGAGCATCTCCCCGGAGGGTCGGCATCGGGCGCGCCTGCTGGGCGGGGCGGCGCTGACCGGCATCACCACCTACTCGTGGGTGCGTGGCGTGCTGCGGCAGCGGGAGATCAGCCACCTGGTGCAGCAGGAGCCCAAGAACCTCGCCACCCACCTGGTGGGCGCCGCCGGCGGGGTGGCCGCGTCGGCCGGGGCCCTGCTGGCGGCCCGCGCCGTGATCGCCACCGCGCGCGTGTACCGCGCGGTGCTGCGCCCCTACCTGCCGCCGCGCGTGCTGGAGGCCACGTCCCTGCTGCTGACCCTGGCCACCGTCGGCGTGCTGGCAGAGCGGTTCGTGCGGGGCCGGTTGCTGGAGCAGGCCATCGAGCGCGCCGAAGCCGCCAACCTTCTGATCTCCCCCGAGCTCACACCGCCTGCCTCACCGCTGCGCTCGGGCAGTGCCGCCTCGGGCGAGGACTGGACGGCCCTGGGTGCGCAGGGCCGCCGGATCGTGTCCTTCGGGGCCGACGCCCGCTTGATCTCCGCGACCACGGGCGAGCCGGCGGTGGAGCCGATCCGGGTGTACGCCGGCAAGTCCACCACCCGCACCATCGAGGAAGCGGTGGAGGCGGTGCTGGCGGAGCTGGACCGCACCGGCGCCTGGGAACGGGAGGTGCTGGTGCTGTTCACCGGGACGGGCACCGGCTGGCTGCAGGAGTGGTCGCTCTCGGCGATCGAGTTCCTCACCGGTGGCAACTGCGCCACCGCGTCCCTGCAGTACTCGGTGTACACCAGCGCGCTCAGCTACATCCTGGACCGCCGCTCCCCGCAGCGGGCCGGGCACCTGCTGTTCGACGCGGTGCGCAGGCGGCTGGACCGGATGCCGGCGGCGGACAGGCCGCGACTGTTCGTGGCCGGGGAGTCACTGGGATCATTCGGCGGCCATGCCGCCTTCCGCGATCTGCCGGACATGCTGGACAGGGTGGACGGGGCGGTGTGGACCGGCACGCCCGGCTTCACCCCGATCTGGCGCCAGCTGGTGGCCCGCAGCCGACCGGGCGCCCCCGCGATCGCCCCGATCCTGGACAACGGCCGTCACGTGCGGGTGGTGACCCGGCCCCGTGACCTGTACCAGGACTACTGGGGCGGGCTCTACGAGCCGTGGCAGAGCCCGCGCGTGGTGTACGCCCAGCATCCCTCCGACCCGGTGGCGTGGTGGGAGCCCTCGCTGCTGTGGGCGGAGCCCGCGTGGCTGCGGGAGCGGGTGGGGCACGACGTCACCGACGCCATGCGCTGGTTCCCCTGGATCACGTTCTGGCAGATCGCGGCCGACATGCCCCTGTCGATCAAGGTCACCGGCGGGCACGGACACGCCTACCACGAGGAGCTCGTGCCGATCTGGGCCGCCGTGCTGGGCAGGGACGGCACCGACGATGACGAGCACGAGCTGCATCGCCGGCACCGCCGCATCGTCGATGCGATCCGCGAGCTGGGCCCGCCGGACTGACCTCAGGGGTTGGGGCCGGTGGCGACCTCGCGGGTGTCGTCAGCGCTCCACTGCGACCACGAGCCGGGGAACAGCCGCACGCCCTCGTAGCCGGCGCGCTCCAGGGCCAGGATGTCGTGGGTGGCGGTCACCCCGGAGCCGCAGTACACGATGACCTCGCCGCCGGGCTCGACACCGGCGGCGGCGAAGCTCTCACGCAGCTGCTGCGGCGGCAGGAAGCGGCCGTGCTCGTCGGTGTTCTGGGAGAACGGCAGATTGATGGCCCCGGGCACGTGGCCGGCGCGGGGGTCCATCGGCTCCACCTCGCCTCGGTAGCGCTCTGGTGCGCGGGCGTCGATCACCAGAGCGCTCCCGGAGGCCACCTCGTCGATGGTGGCGATCGCCGTCTCCGGCCAGGGCCTGGCCGGGACGCTGCCGGGCTCGGGTCGCACGTCATCGGTGGCGAGCTCCCCGTCCCATGCGTCGAGACCGCCGTCCAGCAGGGCGGCGGGCTGGTCCAGGGAACGCAGCATCCACACCAGGCGGGAGGCCTGGGAGCCGTCGGCATCGTCGTAGGCCACCACGATCGTGGACTCGTCGACGCCGGCTGAGCGCAGGGCGCCGGCGAAGTCCTCCGGATCAGGCAGCGGGTGGCGGCCCCGCCCCACCTGGGCAGGTGCGGCCAGGGCGGTGGGCAGGTCGATGTAGACCGCTTCGGGAAGGTGCCCGGTGAGGTAGGTGTGGTGCCCCTTGGAGCCGTCCAGCGCCCAGCGCACGTCAAGCAGCCGTACCGTGGATTCCTTGCCGGTCTGGGCGGTGCCGCCCTGCAGGTCCCGCAGTTCGGCCACGTCGATCACCGGGGGCAGGCCCGCGGTGCGTGCGGGCTCAGGGGCGTCGGGCGATGTGTGCGCGCTCATGGGAGCAGACTACGTCGGCCGGTGGGGGCTGGCCCGGTGCGGTTCGTGGGGCCTGCAGACGTTCACGGCCCCCAGTGGTCGCAGATCTCGCTGCCGATCAGAGCCCGCGGCACTGGATGTCCACCCGGACCAGGCGGTGGTCCGAGGTGGGGAAGGGGTACTCGCCGGTGAGCTCGCTGCCGGGCTGTCCCGGGGCCGGCCAGTACACGGCCGAGCTCACCACCTGGAGGTCCTTGGATGGCAGCACGTAGTCCACGCGGAGGTTGCCCGGGCTGGGCACGTCGGAGAAGTCCGCCGTGTCGTAGCGGGGATCGCCCTGATGGTCCTCGTTGCTGCCGCTCTGCTTCTGGGCGGCGTCGACGGCGCCCTGGCTGGCGGGCTTCGTGTCGCGAACCCGCGGGTGGCTGAGCAGCTGGTCGATGGCGCCGGGCCAGGAGTCGCCGTCCTTCGGATCGGAGTTGTAGTCACCGGCGATCACGAAGGACTCGCTGGGGTGCAGCCCGCCCCGGGTGCCGGCGTCGTCCACGATCCAGCGGGAGGCCTTCCCGGGGCTGAGGTAATCCGCCCACAGGCGGATCTCGTCATGGTTGCGGCGGCCGTTGCGATCCTCGGGACCGTCGAAGCTGGGGGGGGTGGGGTGGGCGGCCAGCAGATGGATGGTGGTGGAGCCCACCTGGACCGGCACGTCCCAGTGGGACTTGGAGCTCAGGCGCAGCTGCGGGGCGATCTCGCTGCCGTAGAAGCTCTCCGGGATCAGGTTGCCGGGCATCGAGGCCCAGCGCAGATCCCGGAAGGTGCGCACCTGGTGCGTGAGGATCGGGTACCGGGAGAGCACCACCATGCCGTACTGGCCGGGGAACTCGCCGAAGCCCCAGGCGTCGTCCGGGCCGCCCACGGTGCCGTCACGGTTCAGGTCCAGCCCGCTGGGCACGCCGGTGTTCACCGGTGCGGTGTACGCGTACGGGTAGTGCACGGGGCTGCGGCCGTTCTGCCCCACTTCGAGGTAGTTGCGGCGGAACAGGTCGATCCCGCGGTGGTCAGCGTCGTGGTCGAACTCGTTGATCAGCAGGACGTCGGGGTTGTTGATCTGGATGACCTGGGCGATCGCCTTGATCTGCACGTCCTCCCCCGTGGCGAGGTCCTCCAGCAGCTCGCCCTCGGTGGCCCGGTTGAGGGAGGCGTTGTAGGTGGCGAAGCGGACGTTCATCGACCGGCCCCCGTTCCCACGAGCAGGGACGGACTGCGCGGCGCGCTCCGAAGCTGCGGGCTGGGCCTGGGCGGCAGCGGTGGGGATTGCGAGGCCGGCAGCAGCGGCGGCGGTGAGGGCACGACGACGGCTGATCCTGGGAGACATGGCCTCCATTGTGCACGGTGGGCCCCGACCCCGATAGGGCGGCCCACAATGCACAGGTCACGGCATGTTCCGGTGGCGAGGCATCTGTGCTGGTGAGAGACTCGCCCCATGAGGATCACGTTTCTGGGAACCGGACGCATGGGCACCGAGCTCGCCCTCCATCTGCTCGCTGAGCACGAGCTGAGGGTGTGGAACCGCACCGAGCGTCGCACGCAGCGCCTGGCTGAGGCCGGGGCACGTGTGGCCTCCTCCCCTGCCGAGGCCGTCCAGGGCGCGGAGGTGGTGGTCACCTCGCTGTTCGGCCCGGACGCGGTGCGCGAGACCGTCATCGGCCCCGGTCTGATCCCCGCGGGTGTCCCGTGGGTGGACACCACCACCGTCTCCCCCGCCGACGCCGAGGAGTTCGGCGCGGCCGTCCCCACCTATGTGGGCGTGCCCGTGATCGGCACCCTGGGCCCGGCCCGGGCCGGGAAGCTCGGTGTGTACGTCGGCACCCCGGACGATGCTCTGCGGGAGAAGGTGCTGGCGCTGGTCGCACCGTGGGCTGACCCGGAGCGTCTGCGCGGCGTGGACACTGCCGCGAAGGCCGCCACCGGGAAGCTGCTGGCGAACCTGGCGCTCGCGGTGAGCGCGCAGGGCCTGCGGGAGGCGCTCGCGCTCGGCGCGGCCACGGGGACGCCGGCCGAGGACGTGCTGGACATGCTGGCCTCGACGGGCCTGGCGTTCATCGCGGGGATGAAGGGCCCGTTCGTGCGCGGTGAGCGCACCACCGAGGGCGGTGACTTCACGGCCGATGCGATCGCCAAGGATGCCCGGCTGATGATCGACACCGTCGCTGCCGCTGCAGCGGAGCAGGGCGGCACGGCCGATGTCCCCGCGGGCACCGCGATCCCGGCCTCCCCTCGGCCCGGTTCGGACCTGCCCGCGGTCAGGGCCGCTCTCGCCTCCTTGGATGCGGAGATCGACGCCGGTCACGGTGACCGCGACTTCTCCACCATGCTGCTGCCCGAGGCGCGGCCGACGGGCGACTGACCACGCGGACCCGGACTCCGAGACCCGCTGCACGGCTCAAGCGGCTGCCGGGAGCAGGCCGTCGCGTCCTGTGTTCAGGAGGTCGGGTATCTCGCAGGCGGCGACCAGTCCTGCCAGTCCAGCGCCGACGACGATCGCGTCGAACTCGCGGCTGCCCGTCTCGCCCCCGGTGCCGGCGCCCATGGTCCTCGCTGTGTCATCGCACCGCGATGCGGCGCACTCGCTCCAGGTGGTTGTCCTGGTTGGCTCCACTCATGGTGCGGCTGCTCTGGCGGTTGTTGCTTCCGCGCCTGCGGTCTCCGGTGCGCAGGTTCCCCACCGCCACCTCGGTCTCCTTCTCGAAGTGGTGGCGCTTGTCGGTGTTGCGGTAGTAGCGGTAGATCCCCCCGTACACGGCGGCGAACACGGCCGGTCCCGCGATGAAGGGGAACATCAGCCCCACCACCCCGCTGTCCCCGGAGTCGGCGAGGATCATCACGGCAGTGGGGTCCACGGCGGTGGCGGCGTCGGCGAGCAGCGGCAGCATCGCGATGTCCTTCCCTGATAGGTGGGGTGGGCGGGTGGAGCAGAACCTGGCGGGCGGGTGGAGCAGAACCTGGCGGGCGGGTGGAGCGTGGGACGGGCGGGGTTCAGCCGAGGAAGAACCATCCCCAGCCGATGGCGGCAGCGATGGCCGTGGCCATGCTGCCGAGCGCGCAGGACAGCGCGAAGATCTTCGGGTGGGACACGGGCACCGAGCCCATGGTGTTGCCGTTGCGACCGTTGACGGCGATGTAGTGCACGAGCGAGCCCTCGCCCTTGGCGGAGTCCGCGTAGCTGTACAGCCACACCGGCACGTACACGGCCACCCAGCGGGTGCCGTGCACGGCCACGCCCTCGTGCTCCCATCGCACGCCACGGTCGTACCGGGAGATGGTGGGGCGGGCCTTGGCGCGGGCGATCGACAGGAACTTCTCCTCGACGCTGTCGTCGACGTCGCGGATGTTCAGGTCGCGCCGCTCCGAGGTGAAGCCCCGCAGGTAGTTGGAGTTGTAGGCGACGGCGGCGGCGGTGTCGTACGGCTGGACGGCGTTGAGGATGTTGTTGGTGGAGCGGGTGTTGTCGCGCGCGTCGTACCGGCTGGAGGATTCCACGGTGAGGTCGTCCACCAGCAGGTCGAAGGCGCGGCGCACGTCGTACACGTCGGCGTCGTAGTAGGTCTCCGAGACGTAGTTGTCCCCCACCTTACGGCGCACGGTGTACTGGCGGGTGGTCACCTCGCCCGTGCCCTGCATCACGGCGTGCAAGTTGCCGTCGACCACCATGTACGGGATGTACACGCCCATCACGTTGTCGGGCACGAACTCGCTCTTGAAGCGGGCGTGGGCGAAGGCGCGGCGGGACCCGACGAACTCGTTGATCCGCTCGATGGCCTGCTCTCGGGTGAGCTGGAAGGGCAGGACCGCGTCGGGCACGGCGCCGTTGGGGATCTGCGTGTTGATGGAGAGGGTCTGGCGGCACCAGTGGCAGCGCTTCTGCAGCTGCTCGTCGACCCTGATGACGACCTCGGCACCGCAGCCCTGGCACTTCAGGGTGACGGTGGTGAGGTCCTCGCGGATGTCGCCGGTGCCGGAGGCCATGGTGTGGCCGCGCAGCTCCTCGATGGCGCTGTCCAGGCCGAAGGCCTGCTCGGCCACGTCCTCGTTCCACTGGTTGCGGCAGTACCCACACACCAGGGACTTCGCGGTGATCGAGTAGTGGATGTCGGTGCTGCCGCAGCGGGGGCACTTGTCCAGGCCGTCGGTCTTGCCGGAGCTGGTGTCGACGATGCGGTTGCCGGCGTTCCTCAGTGCCTTCTGCGCGGCCTCGCCGAGGGACTGCTCGGGCAGCATGGTCGCTGCCCGGCGCTCGGGAGCGCCGCCCTGGCCCGACGGGCCTCCCTGGCCCGGGGCCCCGTGCGGGGCGCCTCCGGCCTGGGGGCCCACCGGACGCTGCTGGCCGTGCGGGGTCCCGCTGCGCTCGGCGTGGGCGCTGCCGCTGCGGTACTGGTCACCGGCCCATTGGGGCACCTCCCGCTGGCCCGTGCTCTGGGCGCCCGAGGGGATCGGATCCGCCCGACGGGCCTCCTGGGATCCCGGTGCCGCCTGGGGTCGACGGCCGGGCGGGGGCGGCAGCATCCCGCCGCCGGGCGCGGCTGGGTAACTGGGCTGCCCGAAGGCGTTCGGCTGCCCGGGCGCACCGGCCTGCGAGGGCGGCCCGGCAGGGGCACCGCTCCCGTCGTGCCCCCCGGGAGCAGGGTGGTGCTGGGTCCCCGGCTGGGCGGGCCACTGGGGGCGCGCCCAGCCCGGTTGCTGGGGAGGGACCGACATGTCAGAGCCCGAGGGCGTTCTTCTTCGCCGCCTCGTAGTCCTCCTCGGTGATCAGGCCGTCCTCCAGCATCTTCTTGTACTGGGCGAGCTTGGCCACCGGATCGTCCTGCTGGGGCGCCTGCTGGCCGCCCTGCTGGGGCTGGCCCTGCTGGGGCTGCTGACCGGGCTGGTTCTGCCACGGCTGGACCGGCTGCACCAGACCACCGGCTGCACCGGCACCTGCCCCGAACATCGCCAGGCCCGCACCGCCGCCGGTCTCCCCGGCGGACTGCACACCGCGTGCCACGGCCTGGTTGATGAAGGACTGCGAGCGGTTGCCGGAGAGGGCATCGGCCTTCTGGACGTCCGCCAGCAGCTCACGGGTGCGCTGGTCGTACTCGATCGAGGCGATCGCGACCTTGACGATGGTGAGGCCGCGGTCGGTGGACCAGCGGTACCCCTCCTCCACCGCGGCGGCCAGGGACTGGGCGAAGCCCACCGAGTCGCCCTGGATGCGGGTGATGCGGTTGCCCTTGTCCGGGTCGTTGGTGTAGCGGGAGAATGCGGCCGCGAGCGAGCCGACCACCTCCTGGAACAGCTGGTTGCCGGCGGAGTTGTCCGGGTCGGAGAAGTCGAACACCGGTGCACCCTCGGAGATGAAGGTGGCGGGCACGAAGTTGTGCACGAACAGCAGCGGGTCGATGATCCGCAGCGTGTAGGAGCCGCGTGCCACGGCCCCCACCTGGGTGTTGAGGTAGGCGTCGTCCCAGTAGATCTCCGACTGGGTGCCGAAGCGGTTGTCCGGGATCTCCTTGAGGTTCACGAAGAACGCGAGCTGCTGCGAGGTGGGGCGGCCGCCGAACTTGAAGCGCTCCCAGGACATGCCCACGGTGGAGGCCAGCGGGTCGTCACCCGCGAACACGGAGCGGGAATCGGGCGAGTCGCTGTTGAACTCGTAGCCGCCGGCCTCGGTGATCAGGCCGGTGGCGCGACCGTCCAGCACGGTGATCAGGCCGTACCCCTGGGGCACCAGGATCCGCGAGCCGTTGGAGATGACGTTCTGCGAGCCGCGCACGTTCGAGCCGCGGCCGGCGTTGGTGCCGCGCGGCACCGCCGGGAACAGCGCTGCCGTCTGCGGCAGGCCGTCCGGAATGGTGAGGAAGTCCTTCCACTGATCGGCGAACATACCGCCGATGGCGCCCTTGAATGCCTGGATGAATCCCATGTGAGCTCCTTCGTCGCCCCCGAGTATCTGTGACGTGAGCCATCGTAGCCCCCGGCCCTGACACCGCCGCGTGGATCACACTGACCATCGTCGACCGGATCGGCACGGCCATGATGGTTCCCGGCCCGATCCGAGTGGGCGCTGCTGGAGTCACTCCCGGGAAGCGCACACGATCGGCGCCGACACGGGGAACGCGAGGCGGTCCCCGACCGCATGAGTCGCCCAGCGCCGGCGCACACGGCGCTCGATGTCATCGCGAACGGGCTGCGTCTGCGCCCGATGAATCCTGCCAGGAGTGGCGATTCCGGCAGCGATTCCCCCCATGAGGTCATCCGCTGTGGTGTTCCAGGCCCAGTGGACCTCGTCCCCGTGGGTCACGTGTAGCCCCGCCTGCTCCGCGAGCATCGCGAGCCCCTCCACGGAGCGCGGGAAATCGAGTGCGGACGCGAGTTTCGTACTGGGGACGGCAACCGCTCCCGCAGCGGAGGCAGCCTCCCCGTAGGCGGCCAGGTGAGGCCCGGCCTCGGCCGGCCAGATCGTCATGACCACGCAGCCCCCGTCGGCCGTGACACGTGCCAGGTCCTGGACCGTGGTGCGCGGATCGGCTGCATGGTTGACCACGAAGTTGGCGGTGACGACATCGAATCCCCCATCCGCAAACGGAAGCACTGGTGCGGCTGCCTGACGCACCTTCACTCTCTGGCCTGCCTCACGGGCTGACTCCTGCGTGGCGGCGACCATGTACCGATCGGGGTCGACGGCCACCACATCGCTCCCGCGCCGGGCCGATGCGACAGCCAGCTCTCCCGTCCCGCACCCGACGTCGAGGTGACGGGCCGGCCCCTCGCCGACACGTCTGAACGCCATGTCCAGCATCGTTTCGATGGTCCCCGCACACAGCGTCGCGAACGATCGCCGGTATGCGGTGGCCATCTTGCGCCGGTCGCCGCTCCCATCCATGTCCGCGCCCCTCATCACCCGGTGATATCGAACTTGGCCAGCTGCTTGGTGTTGCCGGCGCTCTGCAGCTGCAGCAGCTGGGCGTAGATGCCACCGGACTGCGCCAGCTCAGCCGGGGAGCCGATCTCGTCGATGCGCCCGTCGTCCAGGGTGATGATGCGGTCCACGCCCGCGATAGTGGACAGGCGGTGGGCGATGATCAAAGAGCTGCGGCCCCGCATCAGCTCGTCCAGCCCCGCCTGCACCTGCCGTTCGGCCTTGGTGTCCAGGGCGCTGGTGGCCTCGTCGAGCACCAGGATCGGGGCGTCCTTGAGGATCGCCCGGGCCACCGCGATGCGCTGGCGCTGACCGCCCGAGAGGCGCAGTCCGCGCTCGCCGATGATCTGGTCGTAGCCGTCCGCGAAGCGCTCGATGAAGGTGTCGGCGTTGGCGCGGCGGGCGGCGTCGCGGATCTCCTCGTCGGTGGCGCCGGGGCGGCCATAGGCGATGTTCTCGCGGATGGTGCCGGAGAACAGGGAGGCGTCCTGGAACACCACGCCGATGCGGGAGCGCAGCACGTCCAGGGGCAGCTCGGCCACGTCATGACCGGCCACCTCGACCCTGCCCTCGCGCGGCTCGTACAGACCCAGCAGCAGGTTCACGATGGTGGACTTGCCGCCGCCGGACTCCCCTACCAGGGCCACCTTCTCGCCGCGGGCCACGTCGAAGTCGATCGCGTGCAGCACGTCCTGGCCGTCCTCGTACGCGAAGTGCACGTCGCGGAAGGAGATCGCGGGCGCCCCCGCCACGGGCTCGATCGCATGCTCGGCAGGATCCTCACCCGTGGCCAGCAGGCGCGGGTCGACCTCGGTCTCCATCACCCGGAAGTAGTCCTTGGAGCCGGCGATCGCGTGCTGGGCGGTGTCGATCACGAAGCTCATGTTCTGCACCGGCTGGCGGGCCATGGTCATCAGCTGGATCAGCAGCACCATGGTGCCGATGGAGAACTCCCCGGCGGCGGTCTGCCAGAAGATGATCGCGTAGATCCCGAAGAACACGATGTTCAGCACCGCACGGCGGGCCATGTCCATGCCGTGCCAGTGACGGGACTGCTCACGGGTGATGCGGTCGGTGGACCAGAAGCGACGGGTGAAGTCGTCCAGCTCGGCCCTCTCCGCCACGAAGGACTTCACCACGCGGATCTGGCCGATCACCTCGGCGAAGCGACCCGAGGCGATGTCGATCTGCTCGTTCTTCTCGCCCTCCAGGCGCTGCCACTTCACCGACGTCAGCGCGGTCAGCCACACGTACACCGGGAACACGATCAGCAGCAGGGCGGCCAGCGGCCACGCGTACCAGGCGCTGATGGCGAGCACCGCGGCGGTGGTGATCAGCATGGTGGCGAAGGAGTTGGAGAACATCTTCGCGAAGCCCGTGATCTCGGTGATCGAGCGGTTCAGGCGGGCCACCACGGTGCCGGTGATCTCGTTGTCGAACCACCGCTGGGGCAGGTGCAGCAGCTTGTCGTAGTAGCGCACCGAGAGCATGGTGCGCATCCGGTTGCTCATCACGTCGCCGTACCAGCCGCCGATGTTGGAGATGACGGTGGAGGCCAGCTCCGCCAGCAGCAGCGCACCGGCCATCAGCAGGGCGGTGCGCAGCGCCTGCTCGGTGGTGGTCTGCCCACCGATCCCCGCGGCGATCGCATCGGTGGCGTTGCCGATCAGGAACGGCACCGCGAGCCCCGCCACCGCCGTCAGCACGGAGCACAGAATGATGGCGAGGTACAGCGGGGTCAGTTCACGGGTGAAGCGGGCGATGCGCAGGAGGGCGGACACCCCACCAGGGTATGCCCGGGCATCGTCCCTGGCTCGGGCCGCGGGGCCCCGTGTGACCCGTGCGGCACTGCCCGCCGGCCGACGCCCCGCACCCCCGGGGGCCGGGCTGCCGACGGGATGCACGGGGCGGGGCGCGCCGGCTCCGCGGGCTAGAGCAGCGGCCCGGCGGGCCGCCCGCGCGTCAGCCCTCGCTCGCCACGCTGCCGAAGCCGCGCAGGCGCAGGCTGTTGGAGACCACGAACACGCTGGAGAACGCCATCGCGGCACCGGCCAGCATGGGGTTCAGCAGGCCCAGGGCGGCCACCGGGATGGCGGCCGTGTTGTAGGCGAAGGCCCAGAACAGGTTGCCCTTGATGGTGCGCAGGGTGCGGCGCGAGAGGCGGATTGCATCCACGGCGGCCATCAGGTCACCGCGCACCAGGGTGATGTCCGCGGCCTCGATGGCCACATCGGTGCCGGTGCCCATGGCCAGTCCCAGGTCGGCCTGTGCGAGGGCCGGGGCGTCGTTGACGCCGTCGCCCACCATCGCGACGACCTTGCCGTCGCCCTGGACGCGCTCGATCACGCCCACCTTGTCCTCGGGCATCACCTCGGCGATCACCTCGTCGATGCCCACCTCGGCGGCGACGCGGCGGGCCACGGTCTCGTGGTCTCCCGTGAGCAGCACGGGGGTAAGGCCCAGCTCGCGAAGCTGGGCGATGGCCTGGGCGCTGGTGGGCTTGACCTCGTCGGCCACGGTGAGCAGGCCGCGCACCTGGCCGTCCCAGGCCACCAGCACGGCGGTGCGACCATCGCCGCGGGCCTGCTCGAGGGCGGCGGCGAGATCGGCCGGGAGCTCGTCGGCCCCCGGGATGTTGCGGCCCACCTGCACTGGCACGCCATCAACGGTGCCGCGCACGCCGGAGCCCGCGAGGTTCTGGAAGTCGGTGACCTCCGGAAGACGGCCCAGTTCCTCGGCGGCACCGGCGGCGATGGCGCGGGCGATGGGGTGCTCGCTGGCGGCCTCCACTGCGCCGGCGTGACGCAGCAGGGCGGTGCGGTCGGTGCCGGCGGCGGGGACGACGTCCTGCAGGGTCATGGTGCCGGTGGTGACGGTGCCGGTCTTGTCCAGCACGATGGTGTCCACGCGGCGGGTGCTCTCCAGCACCTCGGGGCCCTTGATCAGCACGCCCATCTGGGCGCCGCGGCCGGTACCGACCAGCAGGGCGGTGGGGGTCGCCAGGCCCAGGGCGCAGGGGCAGGCGATGATCAGCACGGCCACGGCGGCGGTGCCGGCCATCACGGCGCTGCCGCCGAAGACCAGCCAGCCTATGAAGGTGGCGATGGCGATCACGAACACGATCGGCACGAAGATGCCGGAGACGCGGTCGGCCAGGCGCTGGATCTCGGCCTTGCCGGACTGGGCGTCCTCGACCAGCTTGGCCATGCGCGCCAGCTGGGTGTCCGAGCCCACGCGGGTGGCGCGCACCACCAGGCGCCCGCCCTCGTTGACGGTGGCGCCGGTGACCTCGTGGCCCTCCCCCACCTCGACGGGCACGGACTCGCCGGTGAGCATGGACATGTCCACGGCGCTGGAGCCGGTCACCACCACGCCGTCGGTGGCGATCTTCTCGCCGGGACGCACCACGAACTCATCCCCCACAGCCAGCTGCTCCACGGGGATCAGCTGCTCGGTGCCGTCGCGCAGCACCGCGACCTCCTTGGCGCCCATCTCCATCAGGGCGCGCAGGGCAGCGCCGGCCTGGCGCTTGGAGCGCTTCTCGAAGTAGCGGCCCAGCAGCACGAAGGTGATCACCCCGGCGGCGACCTCGAGGTAGATGTTGCTCATCCCGTCGGTGCGCTCGAGGGCGAAGCTGAAGTGGTGGGTGGTGCCGCGATCACCGGCGGTGCCCACGAACAGCGCCAGGATCGACCACAGGAACGCGGCGGTGGTGCCCACCGAGACCAGGGTGTCCATGGTGGCCGCGCCGTGGCGGGCATTGATCCAGGCGGCGCGGTGGAACGGCCAGCCGGCCCACACCACCACGGGAGCGGCGAGCGTGAGGGAGGCGAAGCCCCAGTAGTCGAACTGGAGCGCCGGGATCATCGCCAGCGCGATCACGGGGACCGAGAGGATCGCGGCACCGATCACGCGGTGGCGCAGGCTGCGCAGCTCCGGGTCCTCGGCATCGTGCCCGGTCGCGCCGCTGGTCGCGTCGCTGCGGCCGGTGGTGGCGTCGGCGGGATCGGCCGACGGGTCCGCACCATGACCGGCGGTCGTGCGGGGAGGCGGCGCGGGCAGGGTCGCGGTGTACCCGGTCTTCTCGACCACGGCGATGAGGTCCTCGGCGCTGATGCCCTCGGGCACGCGCACGTTGGCCTTCTCGGTGGCGTAGTTGACGGAGGCCTCGACGCCCTCGAGCTTGTTGAGCTTCTTCTCGATGCGGGCCGCGCAGCTGGCACAGGTCATCCCTCCGACCTCGAGGTCGATCACCTCGAGTGCGGAGAGGGGTTCGGTCGTGTCCGATGTGGTCGCCACGTGTGCCTCCTGGAAGTGCGGCGGTCCTGCGTCGCCTACACCACGAGGATATACCCCCTAGGGGTATCTGTCAGGTGGGGGTGAGAGGAATAACAGGACCCCGGAGTGCAGAACTGCTCACCTTCGTCGGCGCACCACAGATCACTTCCCGCGGGTTCCGCGGCCCGGATTCGCCACCTGTTCACCGAACTTCCGAGCCCCGTACACCGCGGTGCAACGTAGCGCCTGCACACTCCTTATGAAAGCGCGATCATCCAGTGCCGCATCTGCGGCAGCCCGACTACGGATCCCGTCTTGACCAGCCTCTTTGCTGTCCACTCCCCTTCCATCCAGCTTCTCACGTCAATCAACTATGAAAGCGTGCTGCACGCTCCGTCCTGAGGAGGACTCCATGCATCGTCGTTCCTTCATTCGCCACTCCCTCATCGCCACCGGGATCCTGGGAAGCACCTCTGCACTCGCCGCGTGCGGCGGATCCTCCGGCTCCGGTTCCGGCGGTTCCGACGGCGGCTCTTCCGGCTCCGGATCCCTCGTCGTCTACTCGAACTCGGTCTCCGACGGTCGCGGCGAATGGCTCGCCGAGCAGGCTGCGGCCGAGGGCTTCGAGCTGCAGTTCGTGGACCTGGGTGGCGGCGACATCCAGAACCGGCTGATCGCCGAGGCCGCCAATCCGATTGCCGACGTGGTCTTCGGTCTGAACAACGTCTACTTCGAGAACATCAAGGCCGCTGACGTCCTCGAGCCGTACACCCCCGCCTGGTCCGGCTCTGTCGACGCCGAGATGGGCGACGGGGAGACCTTCTGGCCCATCGTCCGTGAGCCGATCATGCTGGTCTACAACACTGCCGCCTACTCGACCCCGGAGCAGGCCCCGGCCGACTGGCCCGAACTGTGGGAAGACTCGACCTTCCACGGTCGCTACGAGACCCCGCGCAGCCTGGGCGGCGCGACCACGCAGATGGTGCTGTCGGGGATCCTCTCGCGCCACCTGGATGCCTCCGGGGACCTCGGTGTCTCCGATGAGGGCTGGGCTGCGGTGGAGCAGTACTTCGCCAACGGCAGCCCTGCGGTCGAGGGCACCGACCTGTACGCGCGGATGGCCGCCGGCGAGGTCGACATGGGCCAGATGTGGCTGGCAGGCAAGGCCTCGCGTGAGGAGGAGCACGGCATCAGCACCGAGGCCGTGAAGCCCGAGAACGGGGTGCCGATGGCCACCCAGCATGTCGCGCTGGTCAAAGACTCCAAGCGGGCCGAGGCCGCCCAGGAGTTCATCGACTGGTTCGGCGGCGCCGAGCTGCAGGCGGCATGGTCCAACGAGTTCTTCACCGCTCCCACCAACCAGGATGCGCTGGCCCAGGCCGATCAGGACGCGGTGGACCAGACCGATGCGTTCACCGCTCAGGAGATCGACTGGCCGACCGTCGCCGAGAACCTTCCCGACTGGGTCGAGAAGATCGAGCTGGAATACCTGGGCTGACCATGATCACCTTCGACGACGTGACCGTCACCTACGGAGACTTCACGGCGCTGCCTCAACTGGACCTCACCATCGATGAGGGTGAGTTCTTCACCCTGCTGGGACCGTCGGGCTGCGGTAAGTCCACCGCTCTGCGCACTCTCGCGGGGTTCGTCACCCCCAGCCGGGGGCGGATCATCGTGGCCGGCCGGGACGTCACCCGGGCCACCCCCGACAAGCGCGGGGTCGGCATGGTGTTCCAGAACTACGCCCTGTTCCCGTCGATGAACGTGCGCGACAACATCGCGTTCGGGCTCGCGACCCGCCGTACAGCCGCAGCCGAGCTGCGGCGCCGGGTCGACGAGATCGCCGAGCAGGTCAACCTCAGCCCGGAGCAGCTGGACAAGAACATCTCCGAGCTCTCCGGCGGTCAACAGCAGCGTGTGGCCATCGCACGCGCTCTGATCCTCAAGCCCAGCATCCTGCTGCTGGACGAACCTCTGTCGAACCTCGACGCGAAGCTGCGGCAACAGTTGCGCGTCCAGCTCAAGGATCTCCAGTCACAGTTCGGCATCACCACCGTCTACGTCACGCACGATCAGGACGAGGCCCTCTCGATGAGCGACCGGATCGCGGTGATGAACCAAGGGCGCATCGAGCAGTTCGGCGCGCCGGCGGAGCTGTACGACGCCTCGGCGAGCGAGTTCGTGTGCACGTTCCTGGGGGACGTCAACCGGCTCACCCCGGGGCAGGTGGAGATGCTCAACGCCGGCGGAGCGGGCCTGGCCCCTGACCGCCGGCACTACGTTCGCGTGGAGAAGATCCGCCCGGAGAGCTCAGCATCGCACTCGACGCCACGCGGCGTCCCCCTGCAGGGACGGGTGCGGCGCCGCCGGTACGAGGGTGCCACCTCGACCTTCGAGATCGAGGTCGGAGACGGTCTCCTGCAGGTCATCCGCATCATGGATGACGCGCTGGGCACGGGCCTGTGGAGCCCTGGGGACGACGTGCGTCTGGTCATCGACCCTCAGCAGGTGCTCTCCTACACCCCGCCGGTCGAGGAGGCAGCGGCATGAGACGCTCAGGCACCTCGATGGGAGCCATGTTCCGCTCTCCCCTGTTCGCCGTGGTCTTCCTGGTCGTCGCCTGGTTCGTGGTGACCTTCATGGTGTGGCCCAACATCCGGCTGCTGCTGCAGGTGTTCCGTCCCGAGGGGGCCTGGAGCTTCGATGTCTTCCCCAAGCTCTTCTCCTCTGACCGCGCGATGCAGTCGCTCCGCAACTCCTTCCTGCTCGCCGTCGTCCTGTCGGTGTCGGTGAACGTGGTCGGCACCTTCATCGTGCTGGTGACCCGCTACTTCGACATCAAGGGATCGCGCATCCTGTTCGTCGGCTTCGCGACCACGCTGCTGTACGGGGGCGTGGTGCTGGTCTCCGGCTACAACCTGATCTACGGCCCCCGCGGGTTCGTGACGACCATCCTTTCCCGCTTCTTCCCCGGGATGGACACGGCGTGGTTCACCGGATTCCTTGCCGTCGCGCTGGTCTCCACCTTCGCCGGTACCGGCAACCATCTGCTGTTCATGACCAATGCCCTGAGCAAGGTCGACTTCCAGACCATCGAGGCGGCCAAGCAGCTGGGCGCCTCGACGTGGGGGATCCTGTGGAGGATCGTGCTGCCCGTGCTGCGGCCGATCATCTTCTCCATCACCATCCTCACGTTCCTCGGTGGGCTGGGCGCGATGGCGGCTCCTCTGATCCTGGGCGGGCCCGACTTCCAGACCATCACGCCGATGATCCTGACCTTCTCCAACAGTCTGGGCTCACGCGATCTGGCAGCGACTCTCGCTCTGTTCCTGGGGCTGGCCACCATGGTGCTGCTGGCGGTGCTGAACCGCCTCGAGCGCGGCGGGACCTACTTCTCCGTCTCCAAGGTCCCGGTGGCCCTGACGAAGCAGACGATCCGCAACCCCGTCGCCAACGCGATCGTGCACGTGGTGGCGTACCTGCTGTTCCTGATCTATGCGATCCCGCCGGTCCTGATCACGATCTTCTCGTTCACCGATGCGGCAGCCATCGCCTCGGGCACGATCTCCTGGGAGAGCTTCACCCTGGAGAACTACGCGAAGATCGTCACCGATCCGACCGCGTTCCGACCGTTCCTCATCTCCATGGGGTACTCGGCCGTCGCCTCCGGGACGGTGGTCATAGCGATGCTGTTCGTGGCCCGCATCCTGCAGCGCTTCCCCAACACGGTGACTCGCTGGCTGGAGTATCTGCTGCACCTGCCCTGGGTTCTTCCTGCCACGATGATCGCGCTCGCCCTGATCATCACCTTCAGCACCCCTCAGGCACTGGTGGCCGGGCAGGTGCTCACCGGAACCGTCGTGATCCTGGCGATCGGCTACATCATCGAGAAGATCCCCTTCACGCTGCGCATGCTGAAGGCTTCGTTCATGGGGATCCCCGAGTCCGTGGAAGAGGCGGCCTCGATCCTCGGGGCCAGCCAGTTCTACACGTTCCGCAGGGTCCTGCTCCCGCTGGTGCTGCCGGCGGCCACCGCCATCGCTGCACTGAACTTCAACTCGTTGCTGGACAACTACGACACGGCGGTGTTCCTGGCCCACCCGTTCTTCCAGCCGCTGGGGATCTTCATCCGCAACGCCACCGCCAACGAGACCATCAACGACACCACCGCGCTGACCTTCGTGTACACGGTGCTGCTGATGCTGATCTCCGGCGTGACGATGTGGCTGGTCTACGGGCGCTCCACCACTTCCCGTCGACGTCGTCGGACCTGGCTGCGTGGACTCGGATCCCGACGTGCGACGCCTGCCCACGCAACCGCCACCACGGCCACCACCCAGCGGATCGCCGACGTCGCCGCAGGTACACCCGACGGTGCCCCCGCGGCGCTGCCGCCCGCGCCGGCGCCATCCGCCGGTACTGATACTTCCGATCCCACCCCTGGAGGGAAATCACGATGAACAGCAGCCCGCAGCTGAACGCCACGAACATCCACCCCGATCCGTGGGGCGGCCGCCTTCTCGGGCATCCCGACCATGCCGGCACGAACGCGCTGCTGGCCTCACGCCTTGCCGTGCATTCGCCGCTGATCGCCGTTCACCGGGGGTCAGGGGCAGGCTCGATCGCGGAGAACACGGCGCCCGCGGTCACCGCGGCTCTCGCCCAAGGGGCCGACATCGTCGAGATCGACGTGATCGCCTCCACCGACGGCGACTACTTCCTGTTCCACAACGGCTACGAGGCGATGCACTTCGGTTTGGACAGGGACATCCGCGAGCTCTCAACCGCGCAGATGGAGCAGCTGGAGTACTCCTGGCAGGCCGAGTCCGATCCGCCCTACGGGCTGGCACGCCTGGATGACGTGCTGCAGGCCTTCCCAGGCACGATCCTGAACGTGGACCGCTCCTGGTGGTACTGGGATGATCTGCTCGACCACCTCGCCGGTTTCGGGGTCACCGACCAGCTGCTACTGAAGGCGCCCGTCGAGCAGGAGGCGCTGGAGCTGCTGGCTGACCATCCCGAACCGTTCCCGTTCCTCCCGATCGTGAAGTCCCCTGAGGAGGTTGAGCAGGTGCTCGCGATCGGCGAGATCAATACCGTCGCCATGGAACTGCTCGCTCAGACCCCCGATGACCCGTTCGCCGATCCGGCGTACATCCAGTCCCTGCGAGCGCGCGGCATCGCCGTCTACCTCAATGCGCTGAACCTCAGCAATCGCGTGCCGCTGTTCTGCGGATGGGACGACGAGGCGTCCGTGCTGTCGCACCCCGATGAGGGGTGGGGCAGACTCATCGCCCTCGGCGCGGATATCGTCCAGACCGACTGGCCGGCCCTGCTTCGGGACTATCGCGGCATAGGCTGACGGAGTGAGCGAGAACCTCAGGTCGGCGACCCTCACCCCGACGATGGACGACGTGGCACGGACGGCGGGTGTCTCCCGTGCGACCGTCTCCCGGGTCCTGGCAGGAACAGCTCGTGTCGCCGAGAGCACCGAGGACAGGGTCCTGCAGGCCATCAAGCAGCTCGGGTATGTCCCGAATCGCATGGCGCAGTCGCTTGCCACCCGGTCATCGGGATTGGTGGGGCTACTGCTGCGGGATCCCCGCAAGTCTGCCTACGGTCTGCTGCATTCGGAGCTCCAGCAGCTCTCCGATCGGGCGAACCTGCAGTTGATCACAGTGGTTCCCTCCAGCACGGAGGCATCCGCAGCGGAGAAGCAGGCCCTGCAGCGGCTCCTGGGGCTACGGGTGGACGGCCTCTTCGTCGCCACCGGAGTCATCGGCCCCGAGGATCTCGCGCCGTTCCTCTCCGTCGTACCGGTGGTGTCCGTGGGCCGACCGGAGGCGCATGACGGTGTGTACGGGGTCTCCTACGACGAGGTCGCGCACGGTCACATGGCGGCCGATCTGCTCCTTCGGCACGGGCACCGCGACATTGCGGTCCTCGCCACCGCCGCGAGCGTCTCGGTACCGGAATCGGTGAGGGCTGAGGCGATCGTCTCGCGTTTGCGGGAGCGTGGCGCTGCTGTGCACCGGGTGGAGGCCACCACATTCGGCATCGGCGCGGAGCACTCGCACCGGATCGCGGACATGGTGCGGGAGGGGACGATCACTGCTGTCGCGTTCCCGACCGACGACAGGGCCCTCGACTTCCTCACCATTGCACGCAAGTCCGGATTGCGAGTCCCCGGTGAGGTCTCCGTGATCGGGATGGACGGGATCTCCCCTGCCATGGCCATGATCGGACTGGCCACGGTGCGCATCCCCATCGAAGCCGTCGCAGATCGGGCGGTGACGGTGATGGGCGACCTGTTGGAGCACAGAGACTCCCTCCCCATTCGTCACGAGAAGTTCCGCGGACATACGGTCGACGGTCCGACCCTGGGGCCACCGCCGCGCAGGAAGAGCTGAACAGGCGGTTCTGCTCCGCGGTCAGGCAGCGGGGGTTGCCTGCAATCCGGCGACCATCGCGGCTGGGGGCGTGCTCAGTCCGAGCGCGGCCCGACGATGCCCAGCAGCACACCCGCAGATGTCCTCTCCCCCGCCCGTCTGCGGCGCGCGTACCCGGTGGCCAGCGCATACGGCACCAGCATCACGAAGCCCACGGCGCTCAGCAGCAGGATCGCCAGCACCAGTTGGTGGCTGTCCTCCCCCGCTGAGCGTGCCACCAGCAGGGCAGCGGCGATGTTGCGCTGGCTGGAGAGGATCGCAGGGCCGTCCGGCACGGTGAGGGTGGGTCCGGCCAGTTCTCCGGAGACCCGGCCGGCCACGAAGGCGAGGATCACCAGCCCTGCTGCGACCAGCAGCGCCGGGGAGAACAGCACCTCCAGCAGCAGGGAGGTGTTGCGGCCGAAGCCGGAGACGAACATCAGCACCGCCGAGACTGCCGCGACAGCCCCCGCCGTCCGGGCGAGGCCGTCGGCCCGGGTGGGGAGCACGGCGCTGATGGCGATGCCGGTGAGCATCGGCAGCAGCATGGTCCCCAGCAGCCGTCGGGCGATCGCCCACGCATCCACCTGCACGTCCTGCAGCAGGAACGGCACCACCAGCGGCATGAACACGATCGAGCCCAGCAGCAGCACCGCCATGGGACCTGCCGATTCGGAATAGGGGATGCGGGCCATCGCTCCGAGCTGCAGCACGAAGGGCGCCCCGGCCGCGCACAGGACGATCACGAACCCCTCGGCGATGTGCGGGGCCATAAGGCCGTTGAGCAGCCAGATCAGCAGGGTTCCGACGGCGGGGATCACCACGAAGTTGGCTCCCAGCAGTGCCAGCACGGTGCGGCGGTCGCGCAGCTGGGCGCGGAAGGAGCGCAGAGGGGTGCGCAGGCCCATCGAGAGCATCGACGCGATCGCGAATGCCGGGACGCTGATCTGGATCAGCAGTCCCAGGAGCGATTCGAGCGTGTGCACCGAGGAATCCTATGAGGCCGGCGGTGCGGCGGCCTCACAGCCAGCCGTTGTCGGTGGCGACCCTCACGGCGTCCGCGCGGGTGGCGACCTGCAGCTTCCCGATGGCGGAGGAGATGTGGTTGCGCACCGTCCCTTCGCTGAGGAACAGGGACCGGGCGATCACGGCGGTGGAGTTCCCCTGGGCGGCGGCGCGCAGGATCTCCGTCTCCTTGGCGGTCAGCGGGCTGGGGCCGACGGCCAGCGATTGGGCGGCCAGGTCCGGGTCGACCACGCGCAGGCCCTGGTGGACCCTGCGGATCGCATCGACCAGGCGCTCCACGGGGGTGTCCTTGACCATGAAGCCCTGGGCGCCGGCCTCCATGGTGCGGCGCAGGTACCCGGCCCGGCCGAACGTGGTCAGCACGATGATGCGCGGGGGCTGATCCATCGTCCGGTGCAGGTGCCGCGCCACCTCGATGCCGTCCTCGGGCACCGCGCCGTCGGGCGCGCCACCGTCGGGATGTGGGGCGCCCGGCAGGGACCCGGCGGGCATCTGCACGTCCAGCAGCAGCACGTCGGGGGTGTGTTCGTGGACCGCGCGGATGGTGTCGGCGCAGTCGGCGGTCTCGGCCACGACCTCGATGTCGGACTCCAGGCGCAGCAGTGCCACCAGTCCGGAGCGCAGGATGTGCTGGTCATCGGCGATGACGAGTCGGATCACAGGGTTTCCTTCGGCGAGCCGGGACGCGGGGAAGCGGGGGCGGGGCCCATCGTCGCCGTGACGGTGGTGCCCGCCGGGGAGGACTCCACGGCGAGCGCTCCCCCGGCGTCGGCGACGCGTTGCTCGAGCCCGCGCAGCCCGGTGCGGGCGGTGCCCTCGGGGATACCCACGCCGTCGTCGCTGATGCTGACCTCGTCCTCCGAGATGGTGATGCGGGCGTGCTCGGCGCGGGCGTGGCGGACGATGTTGGTGACCGCCTCCCGGACCACGTAGCCGAACAGTTCGGCACGTTGGTCATCGAGGGTGGGCAGTGCGCTGGGCACCTGGGCGTCGATGCCGACGGCGGCCAGCACGCTGCGGGCGGAGGCGATCTCGGTGGCGGCGCGCACGGTCTGCATGCCGCTGGCGGTGGCGCGCACATCGGCCAGGGACTGGCGCAGGGTGGACTCGATGTGGGCGAGCTGCTCGCGTGCCGCTGCGGGATCGGTGTCCAGCAGGCGCTGCGCGAGCTGGGCGGAGACGGTCGCGGAGGTCAGGGAGTGGCCCAGGATGTCGTGGAGGTCGCGGCCGATGCGCTCGCGCTCCGCGGCCACCGCGAGGGCGGCGTTGCGGCGCTCAGCGGCATCGAGCTTCTCCTGCAGCACCTGCTGCTGGATGCCGTGGCCGATGCCCCAGGACATCGCCAGGCCCATCACCGCCAGCATCACCGCGAAGTACACGCCGAGCCACGCGGCGATGCCGGCGACCGCCACGCACATCACCACCATCGTGGGCACTGCCCAGCGCCAGGGCAGCAGGATCACGTGGGTCGTGGCCTGGAACATCACCATGAACAGCACGTTCTCGCCGATCACGGGGATGAGTGCCAGCACCAGAGCGGTCATCAGGGCGAACCACACCAGCCTCACCGGCTGCGGGTACAGGGCGATGCCGGAGGCGTACACGAACAGCACGCCGTAGACCAGCAGCATCCCGGTGGCGACGGCGGCCCCGATGCCGGGCGCCTGGATCCACGCGAAGACGATCGGCAGGAGCAGGAACACCGTCGGGGGCAGGGAGAACGGCACCGCTCCGGATTCGACGGCGGCCCGGTGGATCTCCGCCGGGTGCAGGGACCGGGCGGGAGCGTCCTCGGCCGTGGCGGGGTCGGCGGCCTGCGCCATTCCCGCCCAGCGCGGCCCGGAGGTCTCGTCCGTGGTGTCCATCGCGGTCATTGTGTCAGTGCTCCTCGGTGCGCGGTCGCGTCGTCGCGGCGGGGCCGGGCCGTCTGACGGGCGGGGCCGCGCCGTGTCACGGGCGGGGCCGCGGCGTGTCACGGGGGCCGGGTCGTGTCACGTGCGGGCCCGGGTCAGCGGCGGGTGAGGCCGATGGCCTTGGACAGGCTCACCGCGCACAGCACACCGAGCACCAGCGTCCAGGCGCCGATCACCAGCAGCCCGTTCACGGGCAGGTCCCCGCCGATGAGGGTCCACTCGCCGAGCTGGGCGATCCAGTAGCTGGGCAGCAGGCGCCCGGTGCTCTGCATCCACTCGGGGAACATCTCCAGCGGCATCCACAGCCCGCCGAAGATCGCCAGGGCCATCAGGACCACCACGCCGCCGGCGGAGGCGGCACCGCCCTTGAGCAGCATTCCCAGTGCGATGCCGATGAGGATGGTGGGCAGCAGGCCCAGCCACAGCACGCCCATGGTGGCCAGGAACGAGCCGGCGTCGGCCTGCACCCCGGTGGCCAGCCCGACGAGCCCGACGATCATCAGGGCGGGCACGATCACCACGCTGGCGGCGAGCACGGAGCCCAGCAGGAAGGAGCGCGGGGACAGACCGGAGACGATCAGCTGGCGCAGGAAGCCGTTGCGCTGGTCCTCCTGGATCTGGGTGCCGGCGGTGATGGCGGTGCCGAGTCCGCCGTAGGCGGCCATGTTGACCATCACGATGCCGCGGGCGGCGCCGTCGGCCTGGTCGCCGAACATGGTGCCGAACAGGAGGTACATGCCCACCGGCATGGCGATCGAGAAGGCCATGAAGAACACGTTGGTCAGGGTCATGCGGGCGGTGTGCCCGGTGTAGCGCAGAGCGCGGGCGGTGGCGGAGGGCTGGTGGCGCCCCTCGGCAGCGGGGCGGGCGGAGCCGGTGGCAGGGGTATCGCGCCCCGGGCCGGAGGCGGGGGTGGCGGTGAGGTCGGCGGTGGTCATCGTGGATCTCCTTGGGAAAGGGACGAGCAGGGGAAATGGGGGCGTGGGAAGGGCGCCGCCGCTCTCAGGCGGCGGTCTCGTCGCTGTGACCGGTGATGTGCATGAAGGCCTCCTCGAGCCCGGGAGCGGTGACCAGCACGTCGTGCACCTGGTCGGCGAGGGGTGAGGTGTACAGGGCGCGCAGGGCCGCGTCGGCGTCGGCGCACACGGCCCGCACCCGGGTGGGGTCGGCCTCGTCGGGGGCCGCGGCCTCGACACCGGGCAGTGAGGCGACGGCTGCGGCGTCGGCCCCGCGCAGGGTGATGATGCGCCCGGCGACCAGGGCGGAGATGGTCTCGGCGCTGCCGTCGGCGACGATGCGGCCGCGGTCCATGACCACCACGCGGGCGGCTTCGCGCTCGGCCTCCTCGAGGTGGTGGGTGGCGAACACGATGGTGCGGCCGGTGGCGGCGACCTGCCGCATGCGGTGCCAGAAGGCGCGGCGGGCGGTGACGTCCATGCCCACGGTGGGCTCGTCCAGCAGCAGCACGTCCGGGTCGCCCAGCAGCGCGATCGCGAAGCGCACCCGCTGGGCTTGCCCTCCGGAGAGGCGGCCGATGCGCCTGCCCATGAGATCGCCGATGTCGGCCTGCTCGGCGGCCTGCGCGAGCGGCATGGGGCGGGCCTGCAGGGAGTGCAGCATCGTGAGCATGGAGCGCACGGTCTGGTCCGGCAGCAGGGCGCCGCTCTGCAGCATTGCTCGGATCACGCCGGAGCGGGTGGCGGTGACGGGGTCGGTGCCGTGGATCGCCACGCTCCCGGCATCCGGGGTGGACAGGCCCACCATCATCTCCATGCAGGTGGACTTCCCGGCGCCGTTGGGGCCCAGCAGCGCGAGGATCTCCCCCGGCTGCACGGTGAGGTCCACACCGTCCAGGGCGCGCACCGGGCCGTAGCTCTTGCGCAGGCCGCGCAGGGAGATCGCGGCGGTCTCGGCGGTGGGATCGGCGGCACGGCTACTGCTGAGGGAATCAGGGGTGGGGGCGAGGGCTGCACTGTTCATGGGGACCAGACTTCCGCCCCGGGCCGTCCGGTCCCAGGCACCGCGGTCACGTCGTGACCATGACGGGTGTCATGGTGCGGGGCTGGGTAGCCTGGATCGGTGCTGATCAGACAGGTGCGAGTGCGCGAACCGGCGGTCGGCGCCGCCGCGGGCTCGGGAGCCGGTGCCGCCGCGGGCTCGGGGGCCGGCGCCGCCGCGACCTCCCCGATGAATGTGCACGTCACTGACGTGCGCATCACCGGCGGCGTGATCGTCGAGATCGGTGATCGCCTGGCCCGTCGGTCCGGCGAGGAGGTGCTCGACGGCGGCGGCGCGATCGCGATCCCGGGCCTGTGGGACCAGCACGTGCATTCCAGTCAGCTGGCGCAGGCCCATTCGCGGCTGGACACCACCGGCGCGGGGAGCGCGTCGGCGATTCTGTCCCTGGTGCAGCAGGAGCTGGCCCGGCGGCAGGAGACCGGTCGTCGCCGCGAAGAGGCACTGGTGGGGTTCGGGCACCGGCTGGTGGACCTGGTGGTGCCGCCCACAGTACTGATGCTGGATGAGGTGACCGGTGAGGTGCCCACGGTGCTGATCGGCGGGGACGCCCACCACGCCTGGATGAACTCAGCGGCGCTGCGGGCGCTCGGTGCACCCCCGCGGGACGGGGTGGTGGGCGAGGACGAGTGGTTCGACCTGGTCTCGCTCATGCCCGCCCTCCCCGGGGTCGGGGCGCAGGTCGCCACGGGCATGGCGATGCTGCAGCGTCAGGCCCTTGAACGCGGTGTGGTGGGCGTGGTCGACATGGAAAGGGGCCGGGTGTGGGAGACCTGGCAGCGGCTGGGCAGCTCACTGCGGGTGCGCACCGGCGTGTACACCGAGGACCTCGACTTCGTGC
This sequence comes from Brachybacterium sp. p3-SID1565, assembly GCF_025143785.1. NCBI lineage: Bacteria > Bacillati > Actinomycetota > Actinomycetes > Micrococcales > Dermabacteraceae > Brachybacterium > Brachybacterium sp. p3-SID1565. The sequence goes on along the minus strand of NZ_JAMBDS010000002.1, from coordinate 23,030 downwards.
CGGGTCCGACGGGCGTGGTGCTGGACGCGCCCGGCCCTGCAGGGGAGAGCCTGGTGGAGATGGGTCCGCTGAAGGTGATCCTGGACGGCGCGCTCGGCTCCCATACCGCCTACACCCGCCAGGCGTATGCCGACGGGCACGGCCCGGCCGGGCACGGGGTGCTCACCTGGGAGCCGGAGGAGCTGGTGGCCGCGCTGCGCCGTGCGAAGGGCCTGGGCCTGCGCGCCGCGGTGCACGCGATCGGTGACGCGGCTGCCGGGGTGGCGCTGGAGGCGATCGAGCGCTCTGGGATCCCGGCCCGAGTGGAGCACGCGCAGATGCTGAGCGACCAGGATGTGGCCGCGATGGCTCGCCTCGGGGTGGCCGCTTCGGTGCAACCGGCCCATCTGCTCGATGACCGCGATCCCACCGAGGAGCTGTGGCACGACCGCACCGAGCAGGCGTACCGCCTGCGGGATCTGCTGGATGCGGGGGTGGAGCTGGTGCTCGGCTCCGACGCCCCGGTGGCGCCGTTGGACCCGTGGCTGGCGATGGCCGCTGCCGTGCACCGCAGCGCCGATGAGCGCGAGGGGTGGCTGCCCCGTCAGCAGCTGCAGCCGCGCGAGGCGCTGGCAGCATCGACTGACGGGGTGGGAGGGCTCGTTGTCGGCGGCAGGGCCGATGTGGTGCTGCTGGAGCAGGACGTGTTCGAGGACGTGCCGTTGGGGGCCGACGGGGTGATGGTCGATGCCGCGGCCCGCGAGGCGGCGCAGCGCCTGCGGGAGGCACGCGTGCTGGCCACGGTGGTGGCGGGGCGGGTCGCGGCGGGCTGAGCCGCCATGACACAGCGACCCCTGAGTTGTGGTGTCCCCCGCTATTGAGGCTCGAGGGGTGAACAGTTGGCGGTATGCGGGGTGGATTCCGCCAACTGCGGCGACGTCGCCGCGTCGGCTCGCACGGTGGAGCCGACCCGCACGGTGGCGTCGACACGCACGGTGGCGTCGACACGCACGGTGGCGTCGACTCGCACGGTGGTGTCGACACGCACGGTGGCGTCGACTCGTGTGGTGACGACGCGCGTCGTGACGTCATGGCGATTCACGAAGCCTTCCGGCAGCACGACTAGCATTCTGCGGATGACGCTCGAACTGCGCCCACCCCGCCACGAGGACGAAACTGCGCTGCGTGGCATTCACGCGCAGATGCTGGAGGAGAACTTCGAGTTCCTGCTCGCCGAGGGTGAGGACTGGGGCGCCGTGCTCGAGCAGGTCACGCGCGAGTCCCGAGGCGTCGATCTTCCTCCCGGCCGGGTGCGCGCTGACTTCCTGGTGGCCGAGGTCGACGGCGTCATCGTCGGCCGCACCTCCATCCGCTACGCGCTGACCGACTTCTTGAGCGAGGTCGGTGGTCACGTCGGCTACGCGGTGGCTCCCCCGTTCCGCCGCCGAGGGCATGCCACCGAGATCCTGCGCCAGTCCTTGGCCCACCTGGCACAGGCGGGGGTGGAGCGCGCCCTGGTGACGTGCGATGACGCCAACCTCGGTTCGATCCGGACGATCGAGCGATGCGGGGGCGTACTGGAGGACGTGCGCAACGCGGGAGCGGACGTGCCGAAGCGGCGCTACTGGATCGATACCGGTGGTTTCATCGTCATGGACCGCATCCGGGGCAGCAGCGATCCCGTGCTGCGTGGGTGATGGCCCTACTGGCCGAGCACACGGTCTCGCGCCGAGCGGGGCAGCTTCTTCACCGGACGCGCGACCCCGGCCACGACAGCGGCGAGCTTGCCATTGCTTTGTGTACACATAGGAGTTTCGGAGAGGAACGGGGTCAGCCGCGGCGGGCCACGCGCAGCGCCTGCGCGATGAGCACTCCCTGCAGCGGCAGCCTGCCAAGGGCGATCGCCCGCATCCTGGGTGGCTTTCTCCGCCAGTCGATCGCCATCTGCACATTGGCGGGGAACACCGCCACGAAAAGCGTCGCCGCGGCCAGGCCGCCCAGCCTCCGGGTGCGGGGCACCGCGATCAGAGCGGCCGTGGCGACCTCGGCCAGGCCGGAGGCATAGGTGTAGGCGCGAGGCGATCCGGGCAGTGCCCGCGGGACGATGCTGTCGAACGGCTCTGGGCGCACGGCGTGCATGGTGCCGGCCGCTCCGAGCAGCATCGTCAGGAAGATACTGGTGCGCGGCGCACCAGGACGGGAAGGGCTCGCTGGGCCGGGCATGGAACTCCGATGTGTGGGGGCGCGGACCTGCCGCTCTGATTGTCGAAGCGTACTGCCTGCGCCCGGAATCACTGCCGTAGCCTTCCTGCATGAGCATCGTCCTGGCCGGCGGCGGCCCGACGTCCACACGGCCCACCACCATCGCCCCCTTCCTGGACGCCTGCGAGGGCATCACGGGGCACGTCGCCATGCTCAATGCGGGCACCGCCGAGATCGCTGCGCAGTTCGCGTGGGACTACCTGGAGCTGCTCGAGCCCCTCGAGGCGGACGTGCGGGTGGTTCCCCTGGACGGCGGCCCGGTGGCCGAGGAGATCCGCACCGCGGGTGCGATCGTGGTCGCCGGTGGCCCCACCCCGCAGTACATGGACTCCCTGCATCCGCATGCCGATCTGCTGCGTGAGCGGGTGAGCGGCGGTGTGCCCTACCTCGGGTTCTCCGCCGGGGCGGCCGTCGCCTCGGCCAACGCCCAGGTGGGCGGGTACCGGCTGGGCGGCTTCGAGGTGAGCCCGCAGGAGTGGTCCGAGGGCCTGGACGAGCTCACGTTTCGACCCGGTCTGGGCCTGGTGCCGTGGTCGGTGGATGCGCACGCCGCCCAGGCAGGCACCCTGGGCCGAATCGTCCGCGCCGTCGAGGCGGGACTGTGCGGGGATGCGGTCGCGATCGACGAGGACACCGCCCTGGTGAAGGCCACGGACGGGTCCGTGAGCGTCACCGGCTCCGGCCAGCTGTGGTGGGTGCGCGCCAGCCGGGGCGGCGTGCAGGTGTCGACGCAGAGGCCCTGAGCCGATGGCCGCTGTTCCGGTGTCGACATCCTGGCCAAGGATCCTGCCGGCGCGCCGGGACCCCGCACGCCCAGTCGTGCCGTCTCAGCGGGAACGACGCCCGAAATACCACCAGCGGCGACGCTGCCGTGGCACCTGATCACCGGCCTGCGCAACGGGCGGTTGCGCTCGATCTGCCTCGGCACGCAGTTCCCGCCACCGGGCCACCGCCTGCTCGGGATCCATCTCGGGGGCGAGCATACGGGCCATGGGGCTGCGCAGGCGGTCGTCCCGGACCCTCCGCGTGTAGTCCTCGGCGTACTCGCGCACCTCGAGTTCGGTGGACAGCACGGCCAAGGTCTCCTCGCGCCGCTCGTACTCGCGGCGCAGCAGCATCACCACCGGCAGCAGCGCGTCGCGGTCCACGTCCTCCCCGTCTATGCGCTGCTTGATCCACCAGTCCGGGTCGTGCCGCGAGGGCAGGCGCAGAGGCTTGCCGGCGAGCGCGAGGTCGTCGAAGTCCCCGCGGGCGATCGCGGCATCGACCGGGTCCTCGGGCCGGAACGGGTCCGGGTCCTCGCGCCGGAACGGGTCCGGGTCCTCGCGCCGGAATGGGTCACCGGACGTCACGGAAGCGCCACCACCAAGCGGGCTCAGGCCACCGTGCCGGTGCCGCCGTCGGGGTCGAGGTGCCCGGCGCCGCCGCTCTCGGCGAGCTGCGCGAGCCGGTCGATCGAGGCCATCAGCATCTCGGCGGTGGTGGAGCGGGCCCTCTTGAAGCGGCTCTCGTCGGTCAGCTGGGACCAGTCGTAGGTGTGCTCCACCACGGTCACGTCGTCCGCGAGCGGGGTGAGGCGCCAGCCCCAGCGGTGGCCGGCTGGCGGCTTCCCCTCGGAGGCGGGCATCCAGGCGATCTCCCGGCCCTCCTCGAAGGCCACCACGTGGTTCTCGCGCACCTTGCCCTTGGTGAGAGTCATCGCGAACACGTCGCCGACGGCGTGGACCCGCTGACCCTCGGCGGCGTCACGCAGGTTGTCGTTGCCGTCCCAGCGGGGCTGCTGAGACGGGTCGGCGATCAGCTCGAAGATGCGCACGGCAGGAGCGTTGATCTCACGGGAGGCGGTCACCGCCCGGGACTGGGCGTCATCGGATGGGGCGGGGGCGGTGTTCTCGCTCATGCGCCCATGGTGGCACCGGACCGTGTGGATCGCGACCATCGGCATGTACAGGAGCGCGGCCAGCAGCGCCCTCGGCGAGGTGCGGGCCCTGAGCCCCGACCGGGAGGCACCTGCTCAGGTGAGGCCGATCGCAGTCTCGTGCGGCACTCGCGGCAGCAGCCCGGCGGAGAGGTCGGGACGGCCCTGGAGGGCGATCTCGCGGAAGGCGATCCGGTACCCCAGCCGCTCGTTGATCCCGATCATCCACGGGTTCACATGCGAGTTGAAGGTGACCAGGGACCGCACCTCCGGCAGCTCACTGCTCAGCAGGCGGTGGGTGGCCACCTTGAGGGCGAGGCCCAGGCCATGGCCACGGTGCTCCGGCATGACCAGGGTGTTCTCCTGCCAGGCGATGGTGGTGCCGGGCGCAGTCTGGACGTGCACTTCGGAGTTGCCGACGATGGAGCCGTCCGGTGCCACGGCCACGGCGGTCAGGGCACGCCCGCCGCTCTCGCGTCGGCGCTGCTCCATGAGGCGGATCCGCTCGGGCGTGTACTCGGCCGGTTCTTCCTCGACGTCCTCGTCGGGCTCATCGAGCGCCATCTGCCGCAGCAGCTGCCCGTAGGCCCCCAGGTGCTCCTGGGGCACCTGGTCCTGCCACAGCTCGATGCGGTACCCACCCCGCTTCTGCCGGGACTCCTCCTCGAGCGCATCGAGCAGGGAGTCCTCGATCGGCAGCGGCAGCAGTCGGCACACGGAGACATTCCTCCGGCTCAGGCCCAGGCGAGCCGCGAGACGGTTCACGGGCAGCGCAGGATCGTCGACCTCGCCGTGGGCGGGGATCTCTCCCCATGCGGTGACGAGCGTGCGGTCCGAGCCGTGGATCGCCGGGGCCAGGGCCTGCTCCAGCATCGCCGTGGCGATCCCCTGCCCGCGGAAGGCGGGATGGGTGGTGATGCCGAGGTGCACCGTCTCGAGGTTCTCCGTCAGGGGGAACAGGAGCGAGGCGGTGCCCACCACGCTGCTGCCGCCGGCCATCTGCTCCACCAGGGCGATGTACCGCTGCTGCCGCCAGTACGGGGTGTCGCGGTACAGGGTGCGCATCTGGTCAAGGGTCTGCTCCTCGTGGCCGCCGTAGCTGGCGTCGTCGGAGGCTGTGCTGACGGCCCGGTACTGCTCCAGCTCCGCGTCGGAGGAGAGGTCCAGGGGGCGGATCGTGATGTGCATGGAGGAAGTCGACCACGGCGGGCCCGCCGTGTGCACGCCAATTTCTCCCCACCCGCCTGGCACAATCGCGACATGCACACTGCGAGCCCCGGGTATGCCCGCCTGCTGTCCCCTCTGGACCTGGGGCGGTTCGAGGTGCGCAACCGCATCGTGATGGGCTCGATGCACGTCGGGCTGGAGGACTCCCCGGCCGATGCCGAGAAGCTCGCGGCCTACCTGGCCGAACGCGCCCGTGGCGGCGCGGGGCTGATCGTCACCGGCGGCTACTCCCCCAATCGCACCGGCCGCCTCACCCCGCGCGGCGCCGAGGCCGACGAGCGCACCATGGAGCGCCACCGGGTGATCACCCGGGAGGTGCATGAGGCTGACGGCCGCATCATCCTGCAGCTGCTGCACGCGGGCCGGTACGCCTTCCATCCGCTGGCGGCCTCCGCGCAGGCCGGCCGCTCGCCCCTGTCACCCTTCCGCGCGCGCCGCCTCACCCGGCGAGGCGTGCAGCGCACCGTCGAGGACTTCGCCTCCGCCGCGGCCCGTGCCGTGGAGGCGGGCTACGACGGCGTGGAGCTGATGGGCTCCGAGGGGTACCTGCTGAACCAGTTCCTGGCCCCGGCCACCAACCGTCGTCGCGACCGGTGGGGCCGCGGTGCGGAGGCCCGTCGGACCTTCCCGCTGGCCGTGGCCCAGGCCGTGCGCGAGGCGATCGGGCCGGACGCCCTGCTCAGCTACCGCATCTCCCTGCTGGACCTGGTGCCGGAGGGGCAGGACTGGGTGGAGACCATGGTGCTGGCCCGCGGCCTGGTCGAGCGCGGCGTCGATGTGCTGTCCACCGGCATCGGCTGGCACGAGTCGAGGGTGCCCACCATCGTCACCTCCGTCCCGCGGGCCGCGTTCGCACCGCTCACCGAGCGGCTGCGGATGAACGTGGATGTGCCGGTGATCGCCTCCAACCGGATCCACGACCCCGCGGTGGCCGAGCAGGTGCTGGCCGCCGGTCAGGCGGATCTGATCTCCATGGCGCGCCCGCTGCTGGCCGATCCGCACCTGCCGCGGAAGCTGACCGAGGGCAGAGCCTCCCAGGTCGTGCCGTGCATCGCCTGCAACCAGGCCTGCCTGGACAGAGTGTTCGACGGCAAGCGGGCCAGCTGCCTGATGAACCCGCGCGCCGGCCGGGAGACGGAACTGGTTCTCACCCCGGTGCTGCAGCGCCGGCAGCGGAAGGTCGCGGTGGTGGGGGCCGGCCCGGCGGGTCTGGAGGCCGCTCTGGCGGCGGCGGAGCGCGGGCACGTGGTCACCCTGTTCGAGGCCACCGACGAGCTGGGCGGCCAGCTGCGGATGGCGGCCCGCATCCCCGGCAAGGAGGACTACGCCCAGGCCTTGCGCTCCTGGCCCACGCGCCTGGCGGCGGCGGGGGTGGGGATCCGGCTCGGGGTGCGCCCCTCGGCGCAGGACCTGCTGGGCTTCCACGACGTCGTGATCGCCACCGGGGTGCTGCCGCGCGAGGTGGACCTGCCCGGGTTCGCGACGACCCCCGATGGATCAGGCATCGCCGCCGCTGCCGACCGCGCCGGTGCGAACGCGGCTCCCACCGGCCCGCACGTGATCACCTACGCGGACCTGCTGGAGGGCCGCGCGGAGCCCGGCGAGCGCGTGGCCATCATCGGGGCGGGAGGCATCGGGGTGGACGTGGCCCAGTACCTCTCGGCCCCGCAACCCTCCCCCACCCTCGATGCGCAGGCATGGAAAAGGCATTGGGGCGTGGCCGATCCGGCCGACCACCGCGGCGGCATCCTGCCCCGGCTCTCCGCACCCTGTCCCAGGCCCGGTTCCGGTTCCGGTTCCGACGGGGCCGTGCCGCAGCCCGACCAGCCGGCCCTGGACGTGCCGGCCGACGGTCGACGGGCACGGGTGGTGCACCTGCTGCAGCGCAAGGACACCAAGATCGGGGCGGGCCTGGGCCGCACCACCGGCTGGGTGCACCGGGCGGAGCTGCGCCGCGCCGGGGTCGTCCAGCACACGGGCGTGGCCTACCAGCGCATCGATGAGCACGGGCTGCATGTCCGAGTGGGTGACCAGGCGCAACTGATCGAGGTGGACACCGTGGTGATCTGCGCGGGGCAGGTATCGGAGCGCTCCTTGGCCGATGAGCTGCTGCAGGCGCGCTCCGGCCGCTCCCCCCGCGTGCACGTGGTGGGTGGGGCCGATGTGGCCGCCGAGCTGGACGCCGAGCGCGCCATCCGGCAGGCCGTGGAGACCGTGGCGGGCATCTGATGCTCTCGCAGCCGGTCCCCGATCCCCGGTTCGCCACCGCCCCGGCGCGTCTGGGGGACGAGCTGCGCGGCACCCGGCTGCTGGGGCTGTGGAGCGGGCTGGTGGGCATCGCTCTGGTGCTCTCCCTGACCGTCCCGGTCATCGCCACCATCGTGATGGGCGTGTGGGGCGACGAACTGGCAGGGCCGCCCGACGGGGACATGTTCCACGGGGCCGAGGTGTTCTTCGGCTGGCTGCTGACCAGCCTGGCGGGTCTGGCCCTGATCTCCGTGCTCGCCATGGCCGCCCTCACCCTGGACATCCTGATGCTGGTGCGTCTGGACCGGCTGCGCACCCTGCGCGCGCAGCGCGTGGCACCGCTGGGCTGGTCGCTGCTGGCCGGCACCGGTGTCATCTCCACCCCGGTGCTGGGGGTGCTGCTGTTCGCACCGGTGCGGGTCTTCGGGCCCGGCACCGCCACCATGGCGTCCCTGGTGGTGCTGTTCGTGCTGATGGGGCTGCTGCCGATCGCGGGGCGGGTGGCCGAGATGGTCACCTCCCTCGGGGTGCGACTGCCCGGTCCCTAGACTGGCCGCATGCCTCGCGTGCTGCACACCGCCCAGGCGCTCGTGGACGTGATCCTCGAGGTGCCCGCCCTGCCGCCGCGCGGCGGGAACGTCAACGCCACCAGCGAGCAGCGCTACGCCGGGGGCGCGGTGACCATCCTGGTGGCCGCCGCCCGTACCGGTGCGCAGGCCGTCCACGGCGGCGCGCACGGCACCGGCCCCAACGGCGACCTGGTGCGCAGCGTGCTGGAGGAGGCGGGCGTGCAGGTCTCCGACGAGCCCCGTCCCGACGACGACACCGGCTACTGCGTGGTGCTGCTGGAGCCGACGGCTCAGCGCAGCTTCCTGACGGTCTACGGAGCCGAGCGCTCCGTCACCGCCGCATCCCTGGCCCGGTTGGATCCGCAGCCCGGGGACCTGCTGTGCATCTCTGGGTACACCCTGTTCGAGCCCACCCGGGGGCCGCTGCTGGAGTTCCTGGACACCGTGCCGCGCGGGGTCGAGGTGGTGCTGGATCCCGGGGAGCCCTTCGCGTCCTTCCCCACCGAGGTGCAGGACCGGGTGCTGGAGCGCACCACCGTGTGGACCTCCAACGCGGATGAGGCGCGCGCGTTCACGGGTCTGGATTCCCTGCAGGACACCCCGGAGGCGCTGCGGCGGCGCATCGGCCAGCGCGCGGTGGTCGTGGTGCGGGACGGCTCCCGCGGGTGCATCGTGTTCCACCACGGCCGAGGCACGCACATCCCGGCGTTCCCGCAGAAGGCGGTGGACACCAACGGTGCCGGGGACACCCACACCGGGGTGATGCTGGCCGAACGGGCCCTGGGCGCCGACTGGGAGTCAGCCGCCACGCGCGCCAACGCCGCCGCGGCGATCGCGGTGACCCGCCGCGGCCCCCAGAACGCCCCCACGCGCGCCGAGGTGGACGAGTTCCTGGCCTGAGCCGCAGGGCGCACGCCGCCTTGATAGCGTGGCTCACACCCGCTCACTCCTCAGAAAAGGACCCTCATGGACGGCTTCGTCCTCTTCCTCGTCATCGTCGTGGTCGCCGTCGTCGGCCTCGCGATCCTCGCGGCCCTGCTGTTCGGCGGCCTGCGCACCTCGCTCATGTTCACCGTGCACACGCAGGAGAACGTGATCGTGGAGCGCTTCGGCAAGTTCCGCCGCGTGGCCCGGCCCGGCCTGAACTTCAAGGCGCCGTTCATCGACAACATCACCCGCCCGATCTCCCTGCGCATCCAGCAGCTGGAGGTGAACATCGAGTCCAAGACCAAGGACAACGTGTTCGTCACCGTGCCGGTGGCCGTGCAGTACGTGATCAAGGAGGAGCAGGTCGTCGATGCGTACTACCGCCTCTCCAACCCCGAGGCGCAGATCCGCTCCTACGTGTTCGACACCGTGCGCTCGGCCCTGTCGGGCCTGGAGCTGGACGCCGCCTTCGAGTCCAAGGACGACATCGCCCGCTCCGTGGAGCAGACCCTCTCCGCCCGCATGCAGGAGTTCGGCTTCAACATCGTCAACACCCTCGTGCAGGACATCTCCCCCGACTCGCGCGTGCGGGACTCGATGAACTCCATCAACGCCGCCCAGCGCGACCGCGTGGCCGCACAGTCCCTGGCCGAGGCCGACAAGATCAAGCGCGTCACCCAGGCCGAGGCCGAGGCCGAGTCCAAGCGCCTGCAGGGTGAGGGTGTGGCCGCCCAGCGCAAGGCCATCGCCATGGGCATCGCCGAGCAGTACGAGATGCTGCGCAAGGTGGGCATCGAGCACTCCGCCGAGCAGCTGCTGCTGATGACGCAGTACTTCGACACCATGCAGGACGTGGCCCGCAACGGCCGTTCCAACGTGCTGTTCCTGCCCTCCAACCCGGGCACCGTGGGCACCATGGGCGATGAGATCCGCAACGCCATGCTGCAAGCCCAGGCCGCGCAGGAGGCCGACGCGGACGCCGACACCTCGGATGCCGATGGCCGCCGTCGGGCGGAGGAGCGCCGTCGCAGCCAGGAGCAGGACCGCGCCGCCCGCGCCCGCCGCGAGGCCCAGCAGCGGGAGGAGAGCGCCCGCCGTCAGGCACAGCAGGCCGCGCAACCGCTGGCTCCTGGCGACGTCCCGCCGTGGGCACAGCCCGGAAGCGCGAACTGATCGATCGGCACGGGCCGGTCCCTGCGGGGGCCGGCCCGTCCTGTCGCCCGCGCCTGCCCTGCCGCCCGCGCCCGTCCTGTCGCCCGCGCCTGCCCTGTCGCCCGCGCCTGCCCTGTCGCTCGCGCCCGTCGGCCGCTGACACCCGTCGCGCCCCCGCACGCCCTCCCCACCCCCTTCTCGCCCACCCGGAGCTGCCCCATGGACCAGAGCACGGCCCCCACCGCCCAGAAGGACGAGACCCCGTGGCGCCCGAACATCATCCTGGTGTGCGTGGACGAGATGCGGGCCGACGCCTTCGGGGCGGACGGCAACGAGCACATCGACACCCCGAACCTCGATGAGCTCGCCCGCCGCGGCTACCGGTTCACCCGGGCCTACTCCGCCACCCCCACCTGCGTGCCGGCGCGGGTGGCGATGTTCACCGGGAAGTCCCCGCACCTGCACGGCCGCTACGGGTACCGCGACGGCATCGACTTCCCCTCCCTGTACCCGGTGACGCTGCAATCCACGCTGCGGGAGGCCGGGTACCAGGCGTTCGGGGTGGGCAAGATGCACGTGTTCCCCGAACGGGCCCGCTGCGGTTTCGACGACGTGCTGCTGCACGACGGGTTCATGCACATCTCCCGCACCCTGGCCCGCGGCACCCGCGGGGCGATCGACGACTACGTGGACTTCCTGCGGAGGGAGACCGGGGACCCGCGGGCGGACTACCAGGAGACGGGCCTGGGCTGCAACGCGATCACCGCCCGCCCCTGGGAGCGGGAGGAGCGCCTGCACCCCACCCGCTGGGTGGCCGACGAGTCCATGCGCTTCATCGAGCGGCGCGACCCCAGCCGTCCCTTCTTCCTGTACATGTCCTTCCATCGTCCGCACGCGCCCTTCGACCCGCCCCGCTGGCTGTGGGACAAGTACGTGGACCGCGCCCGGTCCGGGGAGCTTCCCGAGCGGGCCTATGGCGACTGGGTGGGCCACTTCGACCAGCAGCGTGACGATTACGGGATCGGCGCGCAGTTCGGTGCGCAGAAGGACTCCACCCACCAGCAGGTCAAGGCCGGCTACTACGGCAGCATCGAGTTCATCGACCATCAGCTGAACCGGTTGAACGAGACCCTCTCGGACCATGGCCTGCTGCAGGACACCGTGATCCTGTTCGTCTCCGACCACGGCGACATGATGGGCGACCACGACATGTACCAGAAGGCCGTGGGCTACGAGGGCTCGGCGCGGATCCCCTTCGTGCTGCACTTGCCGCCGCGGCTGCGGGAGCAGTGGGGCCCGGGTGGGGAGTTCGACGCGATCGTGGAGTTGCGCGATGTGATGCCCACCCTGCTGGACCTGGCCGGGGTGGAGGTGCCCGAGGGTGTGGACGGCATCAGCGTGCGCGAGGCCATCAGCGAGCGCACCCCGCTGCGGGACCATCTGCCGGGCGAGCACACCATCGTCGCTTTGGGCAACCACTCCATGCAGTGGATCCGCTCGGAGCGCTTCAAGTACATCTGGTTCTCCGGCGACGGCCACGAGCAGCTGTTCGATCTCGAGGCCGATCCCCGCGAACTGCACGACCTGGCCACCGATCCCGATCATGCGGGCGAGCTGGAGCGCCACCGGGCCCTGCTCATCGAGCACCTGCGCGACCGTGAGGAGGGCTTCGTCGACGGTGAGAGCCTGGTGCCCGGTCGCCGGATCCAGTCCGAGGCCTCCTGGGTGCGCGAGCACGCCCTGGCCTGAGCACGTGCACCCCCGACGAGGCCGGCCCGCCTGCCCACGACCGGGTCCGGTGGCGGTGGTGGCGCGGCTCGAAGGGGCCGTGACGGGGATTCTCGCCCTCGTGCGGCCGTGAGTGCGACGGGGCGGATCCACGGGCGCGGGACCTCGTCGGTCACAGCCCGCCTCTAGGGTGGGATCATCCGGCGCCAGCCGGAAGGAAGGGGCCGGTAGGGATGCAGATGGAGTTCGGATGGACGGCCGACGGCGCTGCCTGGGCCGATGCTCCCGGGCACGCCGCGCACGGGCAGGTGCGGATGGGCCCCCGTGGGCTGGTGCAGCTGCTGCAGACCAGGCTCGGCCTCACCCGCCCCGCCGTGGACCAGGCCGTGCGCATTGCGCAGTACATGCAGCTCATCCACCGGCACCTGGATTCCGCTTCCGAACCCGAGGCGTTCTGGCCGTCCCGCTCCTTCGCAGTGGATCCGTGGAGCACCTCCCGCCAGCTGCTGCGCTGGCGGGATGCAGCGGTCGAGGCCGGTTGGAACCCTCCGGGCACGGACCGCCCACTGCCACCGCGGCTGGCCGCGTTGCGCGATGTGGAGGCCGCCGTGGTGGTCGGCATGCCCGGCACCACGGGCATCGCCGGGCGCCCGGCCACCCTCTCCCCGTCATCCGCTGATGACCTGGTCGAGCTGCTGTCCCTGCTGGAGGAGCTGGAGCTCACCGGCGGCACCTGGCCGCTGGGCATCACCCAGGTCACCGCGCAGGAGGACCCTTCCGCACTGCCCGGTCTGTGGCCCCGGCTGTTCGCCGCGCTGGCCCGCAGCGGGGTCGTGGTGCAGGCACCGTCGGCAGCGCAGCCCACGCCCGGCCCGCACCTCGAGGTGGTGGTCTGCCAGGACGAATGGACCGCCGCCGACGTCGCCGCTCGGTACCTGGCCGCCTCCCACGCGGCCGCACCCGCACCGGCTGCACCCGCTCCCGCCGCAGCTGCCGCGCACTCCCCCGAGGCCCCCGGGGGTGCATCCCTCACCCTCCTGGCAGGAGCCGACACCACCATCCTGGATCAGGCACTGCGGCGCCACGGGCTGCCCGCGGCGGGTGCGGTCGCCCCCTCGACGGCACGTGCCCACCACCAGGTGCTGGGGCTGTACCTCGACGTCGCCACCGCCCCGGTGGACGTCCACCAGCTCGCCGCCCTGCTGGACCTGCGGGTGCTCCCGGGGGCCGATGGCGATGCCGAGCCCATCGGTCTGGTGCCCGCCGCTGCCCGTCGGCTCCTGCTGCGGGCGCTCACGCAGGAGCCCGGCGTGGGCGGCCCGGCCTGGCGGCGCGCCCTGGGCGAGCTCGAGGAGCGCCTCGCCGCCGCCGATGCGGATCTCCGCCCCAGCGCGGAGAAGGCACTGACGGCCGCCCAGGAGATCCACCGTCTGGTCACGGACACGCTCCCCGCGGATCGTCTGCAGCCCGCGGCGGTCGCGGCCCGGCTGGACTGGCTGTCGCAGCGGCTGCAGGCCGTCTCCCGCGGGGACGGGGACCTGCTGGCCTCCCTCACCCAGGTGCGCACCCTGCAGGCCGTGCTGGGGATGCTCGATCCGGCCACTCTGCTCTCACGGCGCACCCTGCAGCAGATCATCGACGCCTGCGGCGGGTCCGGTCGTTCCCCGCTGGCCGGCGCGCAGGTGGCGCCCTGGAAGGTCACCACCCGCCCTGCGCAGGTCGCGGCCGCGGGCGGCACCGTGCTGTGGTGGGCCCCCGAGGGCGGTGAGACCCCGGCCGCCGTGCAATGGGACCAGGCCGAGCGTGAGGCCCTGCGCTCGGGAGGTGCCCACCTGATCGATCCCGAGCAGCTCGCCGGCCTGCACGTCGATGCGGCCCTGCGGGGCCTGCGCACCGCAGGGCAGGTGATCGCGGTGCTGCCCGGGCACCGGCTGGAGAAATCACCGCCGCCCAGCGGCCTGCTGGCCCACCTGGAGAGCGCACGCAGGCAGGACGGGCCACCAGGAGCGCACCGCCGCAGCCCCGAATCACTGATCACCGGTGGCACCTGGGCGCTCGGCGGCGTCGAACTGCCGGTGCGCGTTCCCGGGCTGGTCCGGGCGGAACCGCCGGAGCACCTGCACCGACAGTTCGCCACCGGTGTGCATCTGCTCCCGCAGCGCCTGTCGTTCACCGCGGCGCAGACCCTCGTGGGGTGCCCGCTGCACTGGCTGCTCCAGCACGCCCTCGGCGTCCGCACCGCGGACGTCGCCGCCCTGCCCACCGGGGACCGGATGATCGGCACCCTGGTGCATGCCGTGGTGGAGCAGCTGGTGCAGCAGCGGTGGGACGACGGCGTCGGTGGCGCGCCGCTCCGTCCGCCCACCGACGAGGAGATCACCTCCGTCTTCGATCGCCTCGTCCCCCAGTTCGCCTCCGAGCTGGACCTTCCCGGCCACGCGGCGCAGCGAGCCGATGTGCACGACCGCACCGTGCGGTCCCTGCGCACCCTGTTCGCGGGCACGGCGCGAGCAGGCCTGCGGATCACCGGCACCGAGGTGCGCTTCTCCCATCCCCTCACGCTGCCGCTGGCCGGCGGCGCGCGCACCATCGAGTTCGTGGGCAGCCGCGACCTGGACCTGCGCGATGCCTCCGAGCGCCCCACGGTGATCGACCTGAAGTGGTCCCGCAGCCGCACCCGCTACGGCGACCTGTACGAGACCGGGGACGCCGTGCAGCTGGCCTCCTACGCCTGGGCCCTCGACCAGGCCGAGTCGCTCGCCGAGCCCGCGCAGGTGGGGTACTTCCTGCTGCATGCCGGGGAGTTCGTCTCCGCGGACCGCGAGCTGGATCCGCGCCGGCGCACCCCCATGGACGTGCGCGACTCCTGGGAGCGCCTGATGCGCTCGGTCACCACCGCCCTGGACCAGATCGCCGAGGGCACGGCCGTGGCCGGCTGCCGATCGCTGCTCGATGGCGCGAACCTGCCGCTGGACGCCCCCTACAGCAAGCGCAGGAGGGCACTGGAGGGCGCCCGGGCCGCGGCACGCTCCGAGGGCCTGGTGGCCGTCGACAGCTACTGCGCCACCAGCGAGTACGCCCAGCTGTGCGGCATGACGGGAGACTTCCGATGACCTTCACCCTGATCAACGCCTCCGCCGGCTCCGGCAAGACCCACACCCTCACCCACGACATCGCCGAGCGGATCAAGGGCGGCCTGCAGCCCTCCCAGCTGATCGCCACCACCTTCACCACCAAGGCCGCCGCCGAGCTCTCCGACCGGGTGCGGCGCACCCTGCTGGAGGTGGGCGACGCCCAGGCCGCCACCGGGATCGACAGCGCCATGATCGGCACCGTCAACGCGGTGGCCGGGCAGCTGCTGCGCGAGTTCGCCATGGACGCCGGGATCTCCCCGGACGTGCAGGTGCTGGACGCCGACCGGCAGAAGGCCGCGTTCAACGCCGCCATCGACGACGCTGCTGCGGCCGCCGGTGCCCGTTCGGGCGACCTGCTGGCGCGCACCGGCCACGACGGCGAGGAGGACCCTGCCCTCCCCTACAGCGCCACCCCGTCCTGGCGCTCCCACGTGCGAGACCTCGCCGGCCGGGCCCGCACCAATCGCATCGGAGCGGACCAGCTGCGCGCCGCGGCCGCGGCCTCGTGGCAGGAGTACCGGGACGCAGCACTGCCGGCCGCCTCCGATCAGGATCGCAGGCAGGCCTGGCTGGCCGGGCTGGACGGTGCTCTGCAGGCCCTTCGTGCCGAGGCCGATGCCGCCGCCGAGAGCGCTGCAGCGACCATCCGCAAGCATCTCGACCCCCTCGAGCAGCTGCGCCGTGACCTGGCCGATCCCTCGCGCGCCCCCTGGGCGGGATGGGCGAAGCTCGCGAAGCCCGCGCAGGTGGCCGAGGCCCGGGCCGCCGCCAAAGAGGCAGGCAGGAAGCTCCCTGGTTTCGCGTACGCCAAGGCCGTGGATGCTGCGCTGCTGGGAATCTCCCAGCAGATCGCCGACGAGCTGCTGGCCAATCCTGTGCTGCAGGCCGATGCGCGGGAGCTGATCCACCTGGTGATGGACACGGCCGCCGGGTCCCTCGACGCGTACGCGCAGTACAAGGACGATCTGGGGCTGATCGACTTCGTCGATCAGGAGGTTCGCACCCTCGAGCTGATCCGCAGCAGTCCACGGGCTCAGCAGGCCGTCAGGGATCGCTTCCGCCTGCTGGCGGTCGACGAGTTCCAGGACACCTCCCCCGTCCAGCTCGAGCTGTTCCTCGAGCTGGGCAGGCTGATCGAGGACAAGATCTGGGTGGGGGACCCCAAGCAGGCCATCTACGGCTTCCGCGACGCCGACCCCTCCCTCATGCTCGACGTGCTGGCGCTGCTGGAGGCCGGCACGACCGAATGGGGCAAGGGCGAGATCACCGACCTCACCCATTCCTGGCGCTCCCAGGAACCGGTGCTGGACCTGGTCAACGCGATCTTCCCGCGCATCTTCCCCCACATGCCCATCGAACGTGTCACGCTGGCCGCCGCAGAGGAAGCCGTCACCCGGCGCCGTGCGCAGGGCCACCCGCCGGGGCGGCTGGAGGCGTGGATCCCCGAGTGCACGGGCCGCAAGCCCTTCGCGCAGCACGCCACCGCCGTGGCCGACGGCATCATGCAGCTGCTGGCCGAACCCGGTGTCGGGCCCTCGGACATCGCCGTGCTGGTGCGCAAGAACCACCAGGCGGAGCAGGTGATCGAGGCGCTCACCGCGCGCGGCATCCCTGCCTCCGGTGAGGGAGTGAGCATCCTCGCCACCCGCGAGGGCAGGATCCTGCGCGCAGCCCTGGCCGTGACCCTGGACCTCAGCGACACCCTGGCGCTCACCGAGCTGGTGGACCTGCTGCCCGGCCATCGGGCGCACCGCGACTGGTTCACCCAGCTCACCGCAGCCCCCGATGCCCGGGCGCGCCAGGAGGTGTTCCAGCAGTGGTGGAGGGATCCCAGCCTCGCCCGGCTGCATGCCCTGCGGGAGGGCTGCATCCTGCTCACCCCCGTCGAGATGATCGCCGCCCTGGTCGACGCCCTGGACCTCCCCGAGCTGATCCGCACCTGGTCGCTGCCCGACCAGCGACTGCGCACCCTCGATGCCGTGCGCGCCCTGGCCGCCGAGTACGCCGACCAGGCCCGCATGGACTCCCGTCCCATCACCCTGACCGGCCTGCGGGCCGCACTGGACGAGTCCGACCGCGGCCCGAACCTCACCGGCACCCCGGACACGGTGTGGGTGGGCACCGTGCACGGGGCGAAGGGGCTCGAGTGGTCCCGCGTGGTGGTGATGCTCGAGGCGAAGCCCACCGAGCGCACCCACACCTGGGGATCGTTCATCGCCCCGGCCCCGCAGCTGGACGTCACCGCTCCCCTGGCCGGGCGCCCCGCGCGGTACTGGCCGAAGTTCCTGGACTCCTACGCTCCGGTGCAGGACGGGCTCGGTGCCTCGAAGCACGCGCAGCGGCGCCTGAAGCAGGACCGAGAGGAGGCCGGGCGCCTGCAGTACGTGGCCTTCACCCGCTCGGCCGATGTCACGGTGCTCTCCGGGGAGGGCCATGCCCCCGCGCTCGATGCTCTGGTGCAGGTCGAGGAGCACGCGATGTCCGATGCCGCCGCGCAGGGGGCCGTTGCGTCGCAGGCACCACTGCTGTCGTGGTCACCCGGGATGCCATCACTGCAGATCGCGGGTGCGGACCCCCTGCCTGCCGTGGTGCGATCCACGCGGGGAACCCTCCCGGACGAGGTCGAGAAGTACAACTCCACTCGCAACCCGCTGGCGGCCACCGACCTGCCCTCCAGGGGTGGGCCCGAGGTCCCCACGGCCACCGGGACCCCCGGCCGCTCCACCCGCTTCCAGGCATCCGCGGTCGCCTCTGCCGATGACCTCGGCACGGTCTCGGAACCCCAGCAGATCGGGATTCCACTGGTGAGCAAGGGCTCCGCGGGCTGGGACCGCGTGGGCGAGGCGGTCCATGCCTACCTGTCCCTCCCGTTGGAGGCGCTCACCCCGGAGCAGCGCGAGCAGGCGGCGCAGCGACTGGTGGAGCGCTGGGCGGTAGCCCGGTCCGTCGGCGCCGATGCGCTGCTGCGGGCCGGTGAGGCGTGGTCGGCGTTCCTGCACACCCGGTATCCGGGGGCTCAGCAGCTCACCGAACAGCCCATCACCTGGTGGAATGAGGACGATCAGGTGATGGAGGGGTGGATCGACACCCTGCTTCGCCTGCCCGACGGTCGCATCGTGCTGGTGGATCACAAGACCTACCCCGGTGACGAACCCATGAAGCACGTACGGGAGAAGTACCTCGGGCAGTTGGACACCTACTCCCGGGCACTGGATGCCGCCGGTGCCGCACCCAGTGAGGTGCTGATCCACCTGCCACTGCGCGGTGAGGTCCTGGAGGTGGACCTGGTGGTCAACCGTGGCAGGTGACCGGAAGCCTGCATCAGGAGCAATGCCGTCCCCGGAGGCAGAACCGGCATTGCCACCGGTCCCCGCGGCAGCACCGGCATCGGCACCCACGGCACCTACCGTGGCGCAGGCCGTCACGGCGGCCCGGGTGCTGCTGGACGAGGCACTGCGCAGCAGTGGCCGCCGCATCCTGGGGATCACCGGCGCACCCGGTGCCGGTAAGTCCACGCTCACCGCACTGCTGGCTTCCCAGCTGCCGGCGGGATCCTGCGCGGTGGTGCCGATGGACGGATTCCACCTCGCCGACATGGCCCTGGACCGGATGGGCCGCCGTAACCGCAAGGGCGCCCCGGACACCTTCGACGCGGCCGGGTACGTCGCCCTGCTGCAGCGCCTGCGCACCGCCCAGCCGCACGACCCACCCGTGTGGGCACCGATGTTCGAGCGAGACCTGGAGCAGCCCCTCGCCGGGGCGATCGAGGTCGCAGGCGATGTGCCGCTGGTCCTCACCGAGGGCAACTACCTGCTGCTGGATGACGGTCCCTTCGCGCAGGTCAGGTCGCTACTGGATGCGTGCTGGTTCGTCGAGACCCCGGAGTCGCTGCGCCACCAGCGGCTGATCGCACGGCACGAGCTGTTCGGCAAGGACCCCGAGGCCGCGCGGGCCTGGGCCCTCGGCCCCGATGAGGCCAACGCCCACCTCGTCGAGGCCACCCGCCACCGGGCCGACCGGGTGATCACCCTGGGCTGAGCACCAGGCCAGCCACCCGGGGCGAGTGAACGCCAGTGACTGCCCTCCGAGTCGAGTGGACACCAGTGGCTGTTCTCCCGGCCGAATACAGCCACCAGCGTCCACTCACCGGCACTCTCGCCTGTGGGGCGGGGCAGAGGAGGCGCCCACAAGGGGCGCCGCCGGGGCTCAGGCGATGATCGCGCAGAGCTCCTGGAACTCCTCCCCGGTCAGCTCCAAGGTCATCGCCCTCGCCGAATCGGCGATGGACTCGGGGCGGCTCGCACCCGGGATCGGGATCACGTGGTCGCCGAGGCCCAGCTGCCAGGCCAGCACCACCTGCTGCGGGGACACGTCATGGGCCTTCGCGATGCGGGCGATCTGCGGGAACCTCTCCCCCACACCGCTGGCTCCGCCACCGGTGCCGCCCAGCGGCGACCAGGGCACGAAAGCGATGCCGTGCTCGCCGCAGTGCTTCAACTCGTCGCGGCTGGTCTGGAAGAAGGTGGGTGAGAACTGGTTCTGCACCGCGGCAAGACCGCCTTCACCCAGCACGTCGATCGCCACGTCGATCTCCTCCACGTTCGCGTTGGAGATGCCGATCTCCTTGATCAGGCCTTCTTGCTTCAGTGCGGCGAGGGTCTCGATGCCCTCGGCGTAGCGGATCGAACGATCGGGGCGATGCCAGTAGTACAGGTCCACCGCATCGGTGCCGAGGTTCTTCAGGGACTTCTCCAGGGCCGAACGGAGGTAGGCGGCCGAGCCGTCACGGCCCCAGGTCTCGCCCTCACCACGGGTGATGCCGCCCTTGGTGGCCACCACGATGCCGGAGCGGTCGCCGTCCCAGGTGTCGAGGGCGTCGGCCACGACCTTCTCGTTGTGGCCCATCGTGTCCCAGGAGGGGGCGTAGATGTCGGCGGTGTCGAGGAAGGTGATGCCGGCGTCCAGAGCGGCGTGCACGGTGGCGCGGGCCTGCTCCTGCGGGGCGGCGTCGCCACGGCCCTGCGACAGGGGCATCACGCCCATGCCGATGGGTGAGACGGACAGGGAGCCGATGCGGCGCGGGGTGATGGAGTCGGAGGTGCTCATGCGTCGAGCCTACGCAGACCGGGCCACGGGGACGAGGGTCTCGAGCCGAACGGTCGGACTCCACCCCGCGGACGCCTGCCACCGGATGCCTCCCAGCGGGTCCCCGCCCCGCGAAGGCAGGTAGAATCGACCCATGGCCTTCACCGTGCACCAGGAGATCCCCACTGACGCCGAGCTGGTCTCGCTGTACGAGGCGGTGGGATGGAGCGCCTACACCGACGATGCGGAGCGGCTGGCACGTGCAGTGCGCGGATCCCACCTGGTGCTGTGCGCTCGCAACGATGCGAGTGGTTCCCTGGTGGGCCTGGTCCGTACGGTCTCAGATGGGGAGACCATCGTGTACGTGCAGGACATCCTGGTCACGCCCGATGATCAGCGCAAGGGCATCGGCGGCGCGCTCCTGGACGCAGTGCTGGAGCACTACGCCGATGTGCGGCAGCTGGTGCTTCTCACGGACGATGAGCCAGGACAGCGGGCCTTCTACGAGTCGCGCGGGCTCACCGAGGCCCACGACATGGCCCCGCACCCCACCCGAGCCTTCGTGCGCTTCGCCTGACGGCCGTTCCCGCGGCGCCGTTTGGCAACACCGGGGCCGTTCCATCGGGCAGCAGGAGCAGAT
Organism: Brachybacterium sp. p3-SID1565; assembly: GCF_025143785.1. Taxonomy (NCBI): domain Bacteria; kingdom Bacillati; phylum Actinomycetota; class Actinomycetes; order Micrococcales; family Dermabacteraceae; genus Brachybacterium; species Brachybacterium sp. p3-SID1565. Next base: position 2,162 of record NZ_JAMBDS010000002.1, on the reverse strand, counting down.
CCGCCTGCCCACGCACGAATCTGTGTCGTTGAGAGCGAGGCATTCCGACAAACTCTCGTGCGTCGCGGGGGTCTGCGGCGCCGCTGGGCCTGGACACGGCGATGCCCGGGACCCTGGGCCCCGGGCATCGCAGTGGGACAGATCAGCCGCAGTGGGACAGGTCAGCCGCCGAAGCGTGCCTTGTGGCCCAGCGGGTAGGCCTCGCCGGTGCCATCGGCCTCGGGGATCGCGACCGGCAGCTCACCCTTGGGCTTGATCTCGCCCGCGACCAGGCGTGCCACGGCCCGCACGTTGCAGGCCGAGTTGCCGTAGGCGGCGATCGAGCTGTTGACCGGGCCCACGTGCACCACGTCGTAGGGGTTGCGCAGCGAGGCGTTGATGACCGGCTTCCCGGTGGCCACCAGTGCCTTGACCAGGTCCACCTGCACCTTCGGGGTCACGAACCCGGCCGATGAGGTGAGCACCAGCACCGCCTCGGCGTCGGCCGCAGCCGCGACCGCCTTCGCCTGGGCGGCAGCGTTGATGGTGCCCAGCAACAGGCCGGTGGCCTCGATGCCCTGCTCCTTCAGCTCAGCCACGGTGTTGTCGAGCACCGCCTGCGAACCGACCCCGGTGACCAGCAGCTTCGTGCGGCGACGCAGCGGGAGGGTGCCGTCGTCGGCGATGAGGGTGACGGAATCGTCGGCGACCTTCTGGGCAGTCTTGACGGACTTGCGGGTGCCCACTGCCGCCACCGCCTCGTCCACGTCCGCGTAGGGCTCATCGAAGATGCCGCGCTTGACCTTCTGGGTGAGGATGCGGCGCACCGACTCGTCCAGGCGCTCCTCGGTGATCTCACCGTTGGCGACCGCGTCGCGCACGCCGCTGATGGCGACGGTCAGGTTCGGCGGCATCAGCATCTGGTCGGCGCCGGCCAGGATCGCCTCGACCGGCACCCGGTCGTCGGAGAAGATTGTGCGCACGCCCTCCATGGCCAGGGAGTCGGTGACGATGACGCCCTCGTAGCCCAGTTCCTCGCGCAGCAGACCGGTGAGGATCGGCTTGGAGAGGGTGGCGGGCAGGCCCGAGTCGTCCAGCACCGGCACCACGATGTGGGCGGTCATGATCGCGTCCACACCCTCCTCGATGGCAGCGATGAACGGGGGCAGGTCCAGCTCGTCAAGCTCCTCGCGGGTGTGGTCGATGACCGGCAGCCCGTAGTGGGAGTCCACCGCGGTGTCGCCGTGGCCGGGGAAGTGCTTGACGGTGGAGGAGCAGTCGGCCTTCTGCATGCCTGCGATCTGGGCGGTGGCCAGGCGCGAGACCATCTCCGGGTCCGCACCGAAGGAGCGCACGCCGATCACGGGGTTCTGCGCCTCGATGTTGACGTCGACCACGGGTGCGAAGCCCTGGTTGATGCCGCAGGCCCGCAGTTCGGTGCCGATGATGTCCCCGGCCTTGCGGGCGTGACTGTGGGAGCCGGTGGCGCCCAGGCCCATCGCGCCGGGCAGCGGGGTGGCGGGGGCGGGCAGGCGGAACACCACGCCGCGCTCCTCGTCGGTGCTGATCAGCAGTGGGATCCCGCCGGAGTCCAGAGCGGCCTTCTGGGCGTCATTGGACAGGGTGGTGACCTGCGGGATGTCCACCATGTTGCCGCTCCACGCGAAGTAGATCAGGCCGCCCACGTGGTGGGTGCGGACGATCTGCTCGATGGTGTCCACGCCCGTGGTGGTGGTGTTGGAGCGGTGGGACTCATCGGCGGTGGCTCCGTAGCCGACAGCCACGAACATCTGGCCGATCTTCTGCTCGACGGTCATCTCGGAGAGCAGCGCGTCGATGTCGACGGTGTTCTTGCCACCGCCCTTGCCCTTGTCCTTACCCTTGCCGTTCCCCTTGCCCTTGCCGCCCTTGCCGGCGGGGGCAGCGCTGGCGGCGCCCATCGTGGCGAAGGGCAGCAGCGAGGCAGCACCGCCGGCGGCGAGGGCGCCGCGACGGCTGAGGGTGCGGTGGGTGGCCGGAGTCGCTGCGCTGCGGTGGGCGCTGCGGTCTGACGGAGTGGGGGTGTGGTTCTGGTCGTTCATGGGGACCTCCTCGAGGTCTGGGAGAGAACGGGGCCCGGTGACCGGGCATGGTGTCGGCCGAGAACAGGCCGCTTAGGAGCGGATCGCGCCGGAACTGGTCGC
>NZ_JAMBDS010000019.1:0-47887 GCF_025143785.1 Brachybacterium sp. p3-SID1565 | reverse complement strand
CAGGTCCGGTCAGAGAGGACGGACCTGCTCTGCCTGCGGGCCCTTGTCGCCCTGGGAGACCTCGAACTCGACGCGCTGCCCCTCATCGAGGGAGCGGTAGCCGTCCATGTCGATCTTGCTGTGGTGGACGAAGACGTCAGCGCCGCCTCCGTCGATCTCGATGAAGCCGTAGCCCTTCTCGGAGTTGAACCACTTGACCGAGCCCTGTGCCATACCTGTCTACTTCCTGTGTCGTCCATCATCGGTCGCCGATGCGACCGTGGTGCCGCGAGAAGCCGTTCGCCGCCGGATGGCGGGTGGCATCAGGTGCGCCGTTCGGGGCCGAGGCCCCATGACGGACTGTCCTGCTGGAACTGCATCACCGCAACACCGCCATTGTGTCACGGCCGTGGCCCGGTTCACAGAGGGGGATCGAACCGCGGATCACGAAGGGGTAACGAACAGTGCTGCCCGAGGCAGTCACGAGCTCCCTAAGGACCATGGGCCCGGGGGCGGGGCGGGACTCAGAGCCGACGCGGGTCGTCCGGCCCTTCGACGTCCTGGTCCGCCAGGAAGCGCTCGAAGTGATCGCCGATCTCGTCGGCCGTGGGCAGGTCCATGGTGGTGGCCATCGGCGAGCCGTCCTGGTCCTCCCGCATGGTGTCGTACTGCTCCTCGAGGGCGGTGACGATCTGCCTCACCTCGGCGTTCTGAGCCAGCGTGGCCTGCAGAGCGCCGGTGGCGGCATCGGTCAGATCACCCAGGTCCACCAGGGGCAGCTCCAGGCCGGTGGCGTCGCTGATCCTGCGCAGCAGCGCGAGCGCGCCGGCGGGGAAGTCCGTGCGGGTCAGGTAGTGAGGGATCTGCGCCGCGTACCCCATCGCGGGGTGACCGCTGCGTCCGAGCTCGAACTCCAGCAGGGCACCGAAGGAGGCGGGGACCACGATCTCCGCGCCCTCGGACGGCTGGTCGGGCCCGCCTCCGGCAGGGTGGGAGCTGGACCCGGCCGGGGCCTCCCCCTGCCCGACCGACCGGTCCGGGGCTCCCACCCCGTCCTCCCTGCCCTCGCCCGCGAGCAGCGATGGATCGTTGGCGTGGGCGAACAGCCCGATGGGGCGGGTGTGCGGCACCGCCATCGGCACGGCCTGCATCCCCACCACCCGTTCCACCTCGAAGTACTCCACCAGGTCGATCACGGCTTGGCCGAAGCGCTTCCACTGCAGATCCGGCTCCGGGCCGTCCAGGAACAGGAAGGGACGGTCCGCCTCGTCGTACATCAGCGTCAGCGAGAGGGAGGGGATGTCCACCGAGGTGTAGGAGAGCCCGTCGAACACCGCCTGGGGGCGAGAGCCGCGGTAGTCGAGCAGCTCGTCGATGTCGAAGGAGACCAGCTTCATGTGCCGCAGCTGATCGCGGAGGTACGTGGCAGCGATGCGGCAGGAGTTGCCGGCATCGACCAGTCCGGGCAGGGCGTGCACCAGCATCAGGCCCTCACGTGGAACGGCCGCCAGCACATCCATGGACTCGAAGCTGTACAGGTCGCGCGGGTCTCGCATCGGCACCTCCTCAGCCCGTGAACGCCCCGGGTGCCACACACAGCCGGGCCCGTCCACCATAATGGATCACCGTGCTCCTCCGACCGGGTGTCCGAGCGGTACGGGCACGCAAGACGAGGCAACCCCAGGGGGACCGGGTACGTGGACGACGCTGAGGGGCAGATCGCCCGGGAGATCGCACGCGAGCAGGACTACGCGGACCAGCTCTACGACAGGCTGGACGAGCAGATCGGCCAGGTGCAGGACAACCTCGAGAAGGTGCAGGCCTCGCAGCACGCCTCCACCCACCAGAACCGCTCGGAGCGGGACGCGTTCGCTGCCCTGTACGAGGACCGTCTGGCCCTGCTGCGCTCCGTCAGCCAGAACGTCGTGTTCGGGCGGCTGGACACCGACGAGGCCGCCCGGCGCTACATCGGTCGCATCGGCCTGTTCACCCCCGAGCGCGAACAGCTGCTGGTGGACTGGCGCGCCCCCGCTGCCGCCGCCTTCTACCAGGCCACCAGCAACGAACGACTCGGGGTGCGGTTGCGGCGCCACCTGATCAGCCGAGGCCGCAGCGTGATCGGCCTCGAGGACGACGTGCTCGATCCGTCCGTGCTGGAGGAGAGCGACGACATCGTGCTGCAGGGCGAGGGGGCCCTGCTGGCGGCCGTGTCCGGCCAGCGCACCGGCCGCATGGGCGACATCGTCGCGACCATCCAGGGCGAGCAGGACCGCATCATCCGCTCCGGGAACCGGGGCGTGCTGGTGGTCCAGGGCGGTCCAGGCACGGGCAAGACCGCCGTCGCGCTCCACCGGGCCGCCTACCTGCTCTACACGCACCGCCGGCGGCTGGAGCACACGGGCGTGCTGATCATGGCCCCCACCCAGGGCTTCCTGCGGTACATCGAACGGGTCCTGCCCAGCCTCGGCGAGTCCGGCGTGGTGATGCTGACTCCCGGCGAGCTCTTCCCCGGTGTGCAGACCGCACTGCACGACAGCGACGAAGTGGCGCGCATCAAGGGCGACGCCGCGATGGCGGAGCTGCTCTCGCGCGCCGTCAAGCAGCGCCAGCTGGTGCCGGAGCGCGACGTCCCCCTGCGCATCGACGGCACCGGCATCACGCTCACGCGCGAGGACGTGCGCTCCGCCCGGCGTGAGGCGCGAGCCTCCCACAAGCCGCACAACGCCGCCCGCGCCGTGTTCGTCCGAGCCGCCGCAAGCCGCCTGGCCGACCGGTACGAGAACGCCCTGCGGGCCGCCGGGCGCACCGTGGTCCCGGAGGACCGCCCGGAGCTGCTCTCGGACCTGCTGCACCACCCCGATGTGCGCCGCGAGCTCAATCTGGCCTGGCTCCCGTACACCCCCCAGGGCTTCCTGCGCATCCTGCTGTCACGGCCGGAGCGCCTGCGGGCAGCGGCTCCCCGTTCCCTCGCTCCTCACGTCGACGTCCTGGTGCGGCCCAAGGACTCCCCCTGGACAGTGGAGGACATCCCTCTGCTGGACGAGGTGGCGGAGATCCTGGGCGACGACTCCGCGCCGGAGGAGGCGCGCGCCAAGGAGCAGGCACAGAAGAAGGAGGCCGACGTCTCCTATGCGCGCGCCGTGCTGGAGAACATCGACACCTCCGGGATCATCCGGGCCGAGGACCTCGCCGAGCACGTCGGTCGGATCCGCGACGGCCGCACCCTCGCCGAACGGGCTGCCGGCGAGCGTGCGTGGACGTACGGCCATGTCGTGGTGGACGAGGCGCAGGAGCATTCGGCCATGAGCTGGCGCGCCCTGATGCGGCGCTGCCCCACCAAGTCGTTCACCGTGGTGGGCGACGTCGCCCAGACCTCCTCGGCCGCTGGCCCCGGCTCCTGGGAGGCCGCCCTGGCGCCGTACGTGCAGGACCGACTGCAGGTGGAGCACCTCACCGTCAACTACCGCACTCCCCGGCGGATCATGGACAGGGCCGCAGAAGTGGCCCAGTCATACGACCTTCCGATCACGGAGGTCAGCTCCGTACGGGAGGGGGACCGCGATCCCCGGATCGAGCACACCGACGACGCCCACCTGGCGGAGGCCGCCGCGCACGAGGTGCGCGAGCTGCACGCCTCGAGCATCGGCCGGATCGCGGTGATCTCCTCAGAGCACCGGCTCACCGCGGTGCTCGAGCAGCTGCGCAGCATCGGGGGCCTGCCCCCGGTGGGATCCGGCTCCTCGGGCGTGGACGACGAGATCGCGGTGATGACGGCACAGGACGCCAAGGGCCTGGAGTTCGACGCCGTGGTGGTGGTCGAACCTGCCGAACTGGTGGAGGGGCATGGTGCCGGGGACCTGTACGTCGCGATGACCCGCCCCACCCAGCATCTGGGTGTGGTGCACGCCCGACCTCTGCCCGACGGGATGTCCGGGGACTGAGCACCGGTGTGCGCCGGGGTCAGCCCCGGAGCTCAACGGAACGAGCCCCGGCGGAGGCAGGACAGGCCTCGGCGGAGGCAGGGGCGCGGACAAGCGATCAGCGGCCGTGGCTTCCCCTCCACGACCGCTGATCTGGGTGCGCTGCGCGAGCGCACGAGCAGTATCTTACGCACACATGAGGGGTGCTTCGCACCAATTCACAACTCGGTGCGAACCGGGCCGTGGGAGCCGTCCTGAGCGGCCTCGTGGGGCCCGCCGGACTCCTCGCGCAGACGGGTGATCGCAGCCTCGAAATCGGACAGCGAGTCGAAGGACTGGTAGACGCTCGCGAAGCGCATGTAGGCCACCAGATCCAGCTCCTGCAGGGGCTGGAGGATCGCCAGGCCCACGTCATGCGCATCGATCTCGGCCTGGCCGCTGGAGCGGATGTCCTCCTCGACGCGCTGCGCGAGCATGGCCAGCTGATCATCGCTGACGGGCCGGCCCTGGCACGCCTTGCGCACCCCCGAGATCACCTTCGCGCGGCTGAACGGCTCGCTCACACCGGAGCGCTTGAGGACCGACAGGGACGCCGTCTCGGCGGTGGAGAAGCGCCGACCGCACTCGGGGCACTGCCGGCGGCGGCGGATGGTGGCCCCGTCATCGGACGTGCGGGAGTCCACGACCCGGGAGTCGGGGTGGCGGCAGAACGGGCAGTGCACCCGTCAAGACTACCGGGAGCAGCCCGCCGCCGGGCCCGGATCAGCGCTCCACGCCCTCCCCGACGGGCAGATCCAGCTGCTGACCGGCAGTGACCCGACCGGTGGGCAGATGGTTCATGGCGCGCACCTGCGCGATGTACTCCTGCTGGCCCACGCCTTCGGGAGCATGCTGCTCGGCGAGGTCCCACAGGGTGTCACCGGCCTCGACGGTGACTGTGATGTGCTGCTCCTGACCCGCGCCCGCCAGCGCTGCGGGAACGTCGAAGACCAGCAGCGCGAGGGCCGCGACGACAAGGCCGAGCACGAAGGCGATGGCGGTGACCAGTGCGCGGCCGCGCGAAGTGAGCTCGAGTCGAACACCCGAGCGATCAGCGGGGCGCTGCGCACGGCTGTCACGGCGGGGGAAGGGCAGGACCGTGGTGGTATCGGTGGGCATCTCCGAACTCCTGTTCGATCGAATCTGTGTGCGACTGTAGACCGGTATCGGCGCGACACGCAAGAGGAAACATCGAACATGTGTTTGGAATCCGCTTCCGCGCCGCCTACTGTGGCTGACAAGGACCACGGAACCGTGAGGGTCTGACAAACGAAGCCAGGAGGCCCGCCCGATGTCGCCCAGCACCAGTCGCCGCCCCGAGAGCGCCCCTGTGGGCGATCACGCGAGCCTCACCCGCCGCCAGCGCCGGATCCTGGAGACCATCACCGCCGCGATCTCGGCCCACGGCTACCCGCCCACGATGCGGGAGATCGGCGATGCGGTGGGGCTGACCTCCTCCTCCTCCGTGTCCCATCAGCTGCAGGCGCTCGAGCGCAAGGGCTACCTGCGCAGGGACCCCAAGCGTCCCCGTGCGATGGAAGTGGTGATGCCCGGCGAGGACGATGCCCCTGCCCCGGCCCAGGAGGAGAGCGCGCGATCGGTCGAGGCCGTCTCCGTGCCACTGGTCGGCCGGATCGCGGCGGGCGTGCCGATCACGGCGGAGGAGCAGGTGGAGGACGTCTTCCCCCTGCCGGCGCGCTTGGTGGGCGACGGTGATCTGTTCCTGCTGCAGGTGGTGGGCGATTCGATGATCGACGCCGCGATCTGCGACGGCGACTGGGTGGTGGTGCGCCAGCAGCCGGTCGCGAACAAGGGCGAGATCGTGGCTGCGATGCTCGACGGCGAGGCCACTGTGAAGACCTTCGCCCAGCACGACGGTCACGTGTGGCTGATGCCGCACAATCCTGCCTTCACCCCGATCCTCGGCGATCACGCCGAGATCCTCGGCAAGGTGGTGGCGGTGCTGCGCGCCGTCTGAACCGGGAGGCGCCGGCCTGAGCGCGCTGCTGCCGGGTCAGACCGTCTGGGCGAGGCGGCGCAGGGCGCCCAGCGCCACCTGCGGGTCGCTCGTGGGCCACAGCGGTGGCATGGCCTCGCGCAGGAATCCCCCGTAACGGGCAGTGGCCAGGCGGGGGTCCAGCACCGCGACCATGCCCCGGTCGTCCTTGGTGCGGATCAGGCGGCCGGAGCCCTGTGCCAGCAGCAGCGCGGCATGCTGCGCCGAGACCGACATGAATCCGTTGCCCCCGCGTGAGGCGATCCGCTCCTGCCGAGCGGAGGTGAGGGGCTCATCGGGGCGGGGGAAGGGGATCCGGTCGATGGTCACCAGCCGGCAGGCGTCCCCCACCACGTCCACCCCCTGCCACAGGGTGATCGTCCCGAACAGGCAGGAGTCCTGCTCCTCGCGGAAGATCCGCACCAGGTTCGAGATGGAGTCCTCCCCCTGCACGCCGATGGTGAGGTCCAGCCGGGCCCGTACGTGCTCTGCGGCGAGCTCCGCCCCGCGCCGGGAGGAGAACAGGCACAGCGCCCCGCCGGCGGAGGCCTCCACCAGTTCGGTCAGGTGGTCCAGCATGTCGAGCGAGGGGCCCTCCCTGCCGGGAGGCGGAAGGTGCCGGGCGATGTACAGGATCCCCTGCCGGCGGTAGTCGAAGGGACTGCCGACGTCCAGCCCGGCCCACGCCCCGCGGTCCTCCAGGGCCGGGATCTCCTCGGGCGCCGTGCGGGCGGCGCGTGCCAGCCCTACCTCGCCCGCGGGAGGTTCGAATCTCCCGCCCAGGGCGAGGGTGGCGGAGGTGAGGATCGCGGTGCGGTGCTCCAGGACGGCACCGCGCATCGCCCCGGCCACGCTCAGCGGGGCCACCTGGATGCTGGACCGGCCGGTGGCCCCGGAATGGGAGACCGAGACCACGTCGTCCTCCTCCGGTGCCAGCAGCCGCGTGCACACGTCGATGATCTGCTGGAGGTTGGATCGCACCGCCTTGCGGGAGCCGGCGGTCCCGGCCACGTCCGCGTCGCCGGCGTCCTTGGCGTCGGAGTGGGCCTGCCGGGACTCGGTGCGCAGGTGCTCGACGGCGTCGGCCAGCTGCTCGGGCAGGTCCCCGATCACGCGGCCGTCACTGACCAGGCTGAGGGCCTCGCGCAGCTCCTCCCCCGCATCGTCCAGAGCGGTGGCGGCCACGCCCAGGCCGCGCAGGTCGCGCACGGTGCCCCGCACCAGGGACGGGGTCAGCACGTCGGTGACGGCGGTGGTGACGCTCCCGGTGAGGCTGTGGGCCTCGTCGAAGACCACCACGTCGTGGTCGGGGATGATGCCGTGGCCGTCGAAGGCGTCGATGGCCAGCAGGGCATGGTTGGTGACCACCAGGTCCACCTCCCGTGCCAGCTCCCGGCTGTGCTCGGCGAAGCACGAGCTCGCCATGGGGCAGCTGCTGCCCAGGCAGTGCGACCCGCTCACCGAGACCTGGCGCCAGGCGCGGTCCGACACCGGGGTCTCCAGCGAGTCGCGGTCCCCGGTGTCGGTCTCCTCCGCCCAGGCGCGCAGCCTGCGCACCTGCTCCCCCAGTCGCTCCCCGCCGTCACGGGCGGGATCCGCGGAGGCCTCGGCGAACAGCGCACCGGGGTCGATGTCCACGGGGTAGCCGCCGTCCAGCTTGTGGCGGCACACATAGTTGGAACGGCCCTTGAGCAGGGCGTAGGTGGGGGTGCGCGGCAGGTGCGGGGCCAGCGCCTCCACCAGGCGCGGGAGGTCCTTGGCCACGATCTGGTTCTGGAGGGCGATGGTGGCGGTGGAGACCACCACCGGTCGGCCCGAGGTCACGGCGTGCAGCAGGGCGGGCACCAGGTACGCCAGGGACTTGCCGGTGCCGGTGCCGGCCTGGACCAGCAGGTGGCGGCCGCCCTCCATCGCGGTGCCGACGGCCTCGGCCATGGCCCGCTGCCCCTCGCGGGCGGTGCCGCCGATCGCGGTGATCGCCGCGTCCAGCAGTGTTCCCAGGCGCGCCGGGTCATCCCCGGTCGAGTCGCGGGGAGGCGAAGGGGTGGAGCTGTGGACGGCGGGCACCGGACCACGGTAGCGGCCTGTGCGTCGGGGGCGGCCCAGGCGCGCCCCGGGCCGCTCGGCCGGTCTGCGGGGCCCTGCGTCCCACGGGCGGTCAGATGGCTCACCGGCGGCGGGACACCCCTCAGGCGGTGGCGTGCAGCTCCGCGGCGAGGGCCTCGTCGACCCGTGCCTTGAGGTGGGTGCCCTCCATCAGGTGCTCCTCGGAGATCACCTCACCGGTGCTGTGTACCCGGGAGATGAGATCCCCGCGCGAGTACGGCACCACCACGTCGACCTCGACCGCCGGGCGGGGCAGTCGCTGCGCGATCAGCTCGCGCAGCTCCTCGATGCCCTCACCGGTGCGGGCGGAGACCACCGCGGAGTCGTCGACCAGGCTGCGGATCCGGGCGATGGTCTCCGGCTCGGCGATGTCGGCCTTGTTCAGCACCACGATCTCCGGGACGTCGAAGCCCTCGAGCTCCCCCAGCACCGTGCGCACGGCCCGGATCTGGCCCTCGGGATCGGGGTGGGAGGCGTCCACCACGTGCAGCAGCAGGTCCGCGTCGCCCACCTCCTCGAGGGTGGAGCGGAAGGCCTCGACCAGCTGGGTGGGAAGGTGGCGCACGAAGCCCACGGTGTCCGCGTAGGTGAACTCGCGGCCGTCCGGGGTCTGGGAGCGGCGCACCGTCGGGTCCAGGGTGGCGAACAGGGCGTTCTCCACCAGCACCCCGGCCCCGGTGAGCCGGTTCAGCAGGGAGGACTTGCCGGCGTTGGTGTAGCCGGCGATCGCGACGGAGGGCACCTGGTTGCGGTGCCGGTCGGCACGCTGCGCCTGACGACCGGGGGTCATCGCCTTGATCTCCCGGCGCAGCTTGGCCATGCGGTCGCGTATGCGCCGACGGTCCAGCTCGATCTTGGTCTCACCGGGGCCGCGCGAGCCCATGCCGGCACCGCCGGCGGCCACCCGGCCACCGGCCTGTCGGGACATCGACTCGCCCCAGCCGCGCAGGCGGGGAAGCAGGTACTCGAGCTGGGCCAGCTCCACCTGGGCCTTGCCCTCGCGGGACTTGGCGTGCTGGGCGAAGATGTCGAGGATCAGAGCGGTGCGGTCGATGACCTTCACCTTGACGATGTCCTCGAGGGCTCGACGCTGACCGGGGCCCAGCTCTCCGTCGGCGATCACGGTGTCCGCCCCCACCTCGGCGACCACCTCGGCCAGCTCGGCGGCCTTGCCCTTGCCCAGGAAGGTGGCGGGATCGGGGTGGGCGCGGCGCTGCAGCACGCCGTCGAGCACCTCGGAGCCCGCGGTCTCGGCGAGCGCGGCGAGCTCGCGCAGGCTGTTCTCGGCGTCCTCGAGGTTGCCGGAGGTGTAGAGCCCGGCCAGGACCACACGCTCCAGGCGCAGCTGGCGGTACTCGACCTCGGTGACGTCCTCGAGCTCGGTGGACAGACCGCCGACGCGGCGCAGGGCCTGGCGGTCGGCGAGGTCGAACTGGTCGCCGTCGGTGGTGGAGTCGTAGGTGACGGCCGAGACGGAGGCGTCGCCGCGCGCGAGGATCCGCTCGGTCAGGGGGTCACGGCGGCGGGCGCCGGGGCTCTGCGCGGCATCGGCTTCCTCGGTCGAGCTCCCGGTGACGTCGTCGTCCGGCACGGGGTCTGGATGGAAGGCGATGGGCACGATCTGGGTTCTCCTCGAGGGGGGCGACTGGAGTGGCCGACGCCGGCACGTCCGGGAGGATCGTGCGACGCGGACATCCAGAATCCCACGACAGGTTGCGGAGGTCGAGGGATTAAGCGCAGGGCCGAGAGGGATCACGGGCATCCCCGGCCCTGCGGCGCGGTCACGGCCGGGAGGCTCCGTATCCTGGCGGGGTGAGCGAGCACTACTTCTCCCCCGCCAGCGAGGCAGATCAGGCACCCTTCCCGCTGCGGGTGCACCTGGCGGGCGCGGAGCGGGACCTGGTCTCCAGCAGTGCGGTCTTCTCCGCCCGAGGCCTGGACAAGGCCACCGCCGTGCTGCTGGATCGGCTGGACGTGCTGGCCCCCGTGCCTCCCGGCGCGAGGATCCTGGACCTGGGATGCGGGTGGGGACCGATCGCGCTCAGCGCCGCGCTTCTGCATCCCGACGCGGAGGTGTGGGCGGTGGACGTCACCGCGCGTGCGCGTGCTCTCACCCGCGCCAATGCGGAGCGGCTGGGCCTGGACCGAGTGCGGGTGGCCGCTCCGGAGGAGGTGCCGGACGATGTGCGGTTCGACGCGATCTGGTCCAACCCGCCGATCAGGATCGGCAAGCAGGAGCTGCATGCGCTGCTGCTGCACTGGACGGCGCGCCTGGCCCCGACGGGGACCGCTGCTCTGGTGGTGGGGAAGAACCTGGGGGCGGACCCCCTGGCCCGCTGGCTGGGCGAGCAGCTGCCCGCACGCGAGGTGCGCAAGGCAGCCAGCGCGAAGGGCTTCCGCATCCTCGAGGTGGGGCCGGAGGAAGGCTGAGCGAGGAGAGTTCCCCGCCGGCCCGGGCCGCCTGGGCTCAGCCGCGGAACACGCCGTCGGCCACCAGTCGGGCAGGCCCGGTGAGGGTGACCTCCTCGCCGCGGCGGGCCACCTGGAGAGTGCCGCCGGGCACCTCGACCGTCCAGGGACGGCCGGAGCCGTCGGCGGCCCGATGCGCAGCGGCGACGGCCACCGCGGCCACCCCGGTGCCGCAGGAGTCGGTCTCCCCCACCCCGCGCTCGAACACCCGCATCGCCACGTGGTGGTCCCCGCGCTGCTGCACGAACTCCATGTTGGTCCCGCCCTCGGGGTCGGGCGCGATGCCGGGGCGGCGGGTGAGGTCCAGCTGGTCCAGGTGCACGCCCTCGGGCAGGAACGCGACCGCGTGGGGGTTGCCCATGTCCACGTCGTAGGCGATCAGCTCGTGCCCGTCGATGCTGAGCCGGCGGTCGTTCTCCTCCAGCGCGGGTGCTCCCATGCCCACCCGCACGGTCCAGTCGGCGCCGTCGTGCCGGGGGCGTGACAGGATCTCGACGGTGCGCAGACCGGCCCGGGTCCAGATCTGGAAGGCGTCCGTGTCCACGTGGCCGGCGGCGCGCAGGTGGGCGGCGAACACGCGCACGCCGTTGCCGCACATCTCGGCGAGGGAGCCGTCCGCGTTGCGATAGTCCATGAACCACTCGGGGGCATCGGCCGGTGCTTCGATCCCCGCAGCGCGGGTGCGCACCACGCGGATCACGCCGTCACCGCCGATGCCGCCGCGCCGGTCGGCCAGTGCCACCACCGTCGCGGCATCGAGATCGAGGATGCCGTCGGGGTCGTCCAGCAGCACGAAGTCGTTGCGGGTTCCGTGACCCTTGGTGAAGGCGAGGCCGGTGTCCATGGTGCGAGCCTAGTTCGCCCGGGCCAGTGCGATCTGATCGAGCGCGGCCTCCCGCAGCTGCGAGGCGGGCTGCGAGGCGTCGATCCAGCGCACCCTGGGGTCGCGTCGGAACCAGGTGTCCTGCTTCCGCACCAGACGGCGGGTGCCCACGACGGTCGACTCGATCGCAGCGCCGCAGTCCATGGTGCCGTCGAGCACGGCGAGGGCCTGCTCGTAGCCGATGGCTCGGCGGGCGGTGCGGCCCTGGTCCAGACCCTGTTCGCGCAGTCCGCGCACCTCGGCCAGCAGCCCCTGCTCGACCATGCGGTGCACCCGCAGGCTGATCCGCTCGTGCAGCCCGGCGCGCTCCAGGCGCAGCCCGATCTGCACGGTGGAGGGGTCATGGTGCACGGGGCGCGGCAGGAACGCCGTGTAGGGGCGGCCCGTGAGCTCCCCCACCTCGAGTGCGCGCACGATGCGCCGCAGATCCCCCTCACCGATGATCCCGGCCGAGTCAGGGTCGATGCGGGCCAGCTCGGCGTGGAGCGCTCGTGTGCCGATGCGGTGGCCGCGCTGCTCGATGCGCCCGCGCACGGCCGGATCGGTGGGCGGGAACTCGATGTCGTCCAGCGCGGCGCGCACGTACAGGCCGGAACCGCCCACGAGGATCGGGACCCGGCCACGCTCACGGATGCCCGCGATCGCCGCCCGCGCCTCCCGCTGATAGGCGGCCACGCTGGCCTCCTCGGTGACGGCCAGCACGTCCAGCTGGTGGTGCGGGATCCCCAGTCGCTCACGGGGCGGGACCTTCGCGGTGCCGATGTCCATGCCCCGGTACAGCTGGAGGGCGTCGGCGTTGACGATCTCGCCGCCCAGGTGCTGGGCCAGGGCGATCGCGAGATCGGACTTCCCGGTGGCGGTCGCGCCGACGACGGCGACGAGCGGGGCGGGGTCCATGGGCTGCACCCTATCGGGGCGTGCGGCCGGCGGGGTCAGCGGGATCACTGACCTTTCCCTCGGTTCGACCGGGGCGAAGGAGTATGGTGGGCGGCGGCCTGGTCGCTCTGGGCCTTCCTACACGATCGCACTGACCGAGGTTGATGTGACTGCATCGAACGAGTCCCCCGCCACGACGGACTCCCGCACGGCTCTGACGCCGATGTCCCTGGAGCGCGTCGAGGAGAGCCTGGGCCGGCTCGGATACGCCTTCGTCGAGGACGAGGAGCACCCCGACGTGCTGCGCGCCCGCTTCGACGACTACCGCTTCCAGTTCATGCTGACTGGCGACGAGCACAGCGTGATGCAGACCCGCGGCCGCTGGAACCACACCGTGGACGTCTCCCGCAAGGTGGAGATGGTCAAGCTGTGCAACGAGTGGAACATGAACCGCATCTGGCCGAAGGTCTATGTGCGGCGCGAATCCGAGGGCCTGCTGGGCGTGTACGGCGAACTGGCCTCCGACTTCCGTTCCGGGGCGCTGGACGACCAGATCGACAGGTCGATCAACTGCGGGCTCAGCACAGTGATCGCGTTCTTCCACAGCCTGGAGGAGCGCCTGGGCGCGGAGCTCGACGAGCTCGATGACTGACGCCGCTCGGTGACCGACGCCGCTCGGGGCGGCTGCCGGCCGCACTGAGTCCCCGCGCGGACTCATCCGGCCAGCGCTGCGGACCGGCCCGGCCGGAGGCCGGGTCCTGCCTACGCCTGCGGGCTCGCCTCAGCGAGGGCGCAGGCTCGGCATCCCCAGCCCCACGGGCCCGGGCGGACTGGAGGCCACCTGGCCGCTCCCGCAGGAGCCGCCAGGCTCGATGCCCTGCACGCCTGCCTCCCAGGCATCGCCGGAACGGGTGCGCCGCACCGAGAACTGCGCGGGGTCGAGCTGGTCCCAGGTGCGTCCGGGAACCTCTGCGCTGTCGGCGATCAGGTAGTGCGGGGCAGCACGCGTGACCGTCACGGTGACCAGGTCGCCCGGTCGTGGGCGTTCGGCGGCGGGGAGGTCCTCGGGCAGGGCCAGGTGAACCAGGCGATGGTCCCGCGCCCTCCCGGAGATGCGGTGCGTCTGGCGGTCCCGGTTGCCCTCGCCCTCGGCCACCAGCACCTCCACCACCTGTTGCTCCAGGCGCTGGTTCTCCTCCAGGGTGATGCGGTCCTGCAGAGCGGTCAGGCGCTCGTAGCGCTCCTGCACCACGGCCTTGGGGATCTGGCCCTCCATGGTGGCGGCCGGTGTGCCGGGGCGGATCGAGTACTGGAAGGTGAATGCGCTGGAGAAGCGGGACTGCTCGACCACGTCGAGGGTGGCCTGGAAGTCCTGCTCGGTCTCGCCGGGGAAGCCGACGATGATGTCGGTGGTGATGGCCGCCTCGGGGATCCGTTCGCGCACGCGGTCCAGGATGCCCAGGAACCTGCTGGAGCGGTAGGAGCGGCGCATGCGGCGCAGCACGTCGTCGGAGCCGGACTGCAGCGGCATGTGCAGCTGCGGCATCACGGTGGGGGTCTCGGCCATCGCCTCGATCACGTCATCGGTGAACATGGCCGGGTGTGGGCTGGTGAAGCGCACCCGCTCCAGTCCCTCGATCTCCCCGCAGGCCCGCAGCAGCTTGGCGAAGGCGCCGCGGTCCCCGAACTCGACACCGTAGGAGTTGACGTTCTGCCCCAGCAGAGTCACCTCGATGGCGCCGGCGTCCACCACCTCCCGCACCTCGGCGAGTACGTCGCCGGGGCGGCGATCCTTCTCCTTGCCGCGCAGGGAGGGGACGATGCAGAAGGTGCAGGTGTTGTTGCAGCCCACGCTGATGGACACCCAGGCCGCGTAGGCGGACTCCCGGCGCGTGGGCAGGGTGGAGGGGAAGACCTCCAGGGACTCCAGGATCTCCACCTGGGCCTCTGCGTTGTGGCGGGCGCGGTCCAGCAGCACCGGCAGGGAGCCGATGTTGTGGGTGCCGAAGACGACGTCCACCCACGGGGCGCGCTCGACGATAGTGGAGCGGTCCTTCTGCGCGAGGCAGCCGCCGATGGCGATCTGCATCCCGGGGTTGGCGTCCTTGGCGGCGCGCAGGGCCCCGAGGTTGCCGTAGAGCTTGTTGCTGGCGTTCTCCCGCACCGCGCAGGTGTTGAACACCACCACGTCCACCTCGCCCTTCTTGGCGTCGGCTGTCTGCGGTGCGGCGACGTAGCCGGAGTCCTCGAGCAGGCCGGTGAGGCGCTCGGAGTCGTGCACGTTCATCTGGCAGCCGAAGGTGCGCACCTGGTAGGTGCCGCGCGGCGCGGGGGCGGTGGTGGTGCTCATGGTGACTCCAGGGTACGGCGCGGGCGGGCGCACTTCCCGCCCGGGCGGCGTGAGGTTGGTCAGTCCTGGGCGGCGGCGCGCAGCTCGGCGGCGATCACCTGGACCGCGAGGTCCCCGGGGTAGCCCTTGCGGGTGAGCAGGGCATCGAGCCGGCGCGCCAGGCGGCGATGGTGGGATCCATCCGTATCCTCGCGCAGGCGCACGAGCTCGGGGCGCAGGCGGGAGCGGACCAGTTCACGGCAGCGCTGCTCCTCACCCTCGGTCTCCCCAGCGGCCAGGGCGTGCTCGATATGGTCCTCGCTCACGCGTCGATCCCGCAGCTCGCGTCGCAGGGCTTCGTCAGACAGGGATCTCAGCTCGCGCCGCTGGCTCACCCATTCACAGGCGAAGGCGGCATCGTCGATCAGACCTGCACGATCGATGCGGGCCATCGCCTCGTGGGCGACGGCCGCCGGGACCTCACGCTGCTCCAGCCGTGCGTGCATCTCCCCCGCCGAGCGGCGCCGGGTGGCCAGCAGACGCATCAGGTAGCGGCACTCGTGGACCACAGCCTTCTCATGCTCGGCGGCCTGGGGATCCGGGGCAGCGTGGGGGCGCTCCAGGATCTCCCTGGTGCGCTCCTGCAGCCGCTCCCGGACCTCGGTGCTGTGTGCGGTGGGCACGGATCAGATGGTGGCCGGGACGTCCTCGTCGAGGAACTCGTCCTGCGCGAGGGCGTCATCCGGCTCGGCACCGGCATCACCGGACTTCTCGGCGTAGGGGCCCACGCCGAGGGCGCGCAGGATCTTGTCCTCGATCTCGGCGGCCAGATCGGGGTTGTCCTTGAGGAACTGCCGGGAGTTCTCCTTGCCCTGGCCCAGCTGGTCGCCCTCGTAGGTGAACCAGGCACCGGACTTGCGCACGATGCCGTGCTCCACGCCGAGATCGATCAGGCTGCCCTCGCGGGAGATGCCCTGCCCGTAGAGGATGTCGAACTCGGCCTGCTTGAACGGCGGGGCCATCTTGTTCTTCACGACCTTGACGCGGGTGCGGTTGCCCACGGAGTCCGTCCCGGCCTTGAGGGTCTCGATGCGGCGGATGTCCATCCGCACCGAGGCGTAGAACTTGAGGGCCTTGCCGCCGGTGGTGGTCTCCGGGCTGCCGAAGAACACGCCGATCTTCTCGCGCAGCTGGTTGATGAAGATGGCGGTGGTGTTGGTGGAGGACAGCGCACCTGCCAGCTTGCGCAGCGCCTGGGACATCAGGCGGGCCTGGAGACCTACGTGGGAGTCACCCATCTCACCCTCGATCTCCGCCTTGGGGACCAGGGCGGCCACCGAGTCGATGACGATGACGTCCAGCGCGCCGGAGCGCACCAGCATGTCGGTGATCTCCAGGGCCTGCTCACCGGTGTCCGGCTGGGAGACCAGCAGTGCGTCGGTGTCCACCCCGAGCTTCTTGGCGTACTCGGGATCCATCGCGTGCTCAGCGTCGATGAAGGCGGCGATGCCGCCGTTGCGCTGGGCGTTGGCCACGGCGTGGAGAGCGACGGTGGTCTTGCCGGAGGACTCCGGGCCGTAGATCTCCACGATGCGCCCGCGGGGCAGACCGCCGATGCCGAGCGCGGCATCGAGGGCGACCGAGCCGGTGGGGATCACCTCGACCGGGGGGCGGGTGTCGTCACCGAGGCGCATGATCGAGCCCTTGCCGAACTGGCGGTCGATCTGCGCGAGCGCGGCGTCGAGGGAGGACGAGCGGTCCTTCGGGGCGTTCTTCGCTGCGGGCATATGAGGATTTCCTTCCAGAGGGCCGGGGTGCCGGCGTGCTGACCGTGCGGCCACACTAGGCGGGGGCTCCGACGAACGATGCGGCCCCGCCCGAGCTGTGGAAGGACGAGCGTTGGGGAGGAACATCGTGATCGGGGTGTCCGTCGCGGATCACTGTACCCGAACACGCGTTCGAAATCAGCGTGTCGCGTGGTCGGTTCCCCGCCGTGTCGCACTGAGGATCCTCGGCGTGTCGCGCCGACATCCGGCACCGTGCCCGAGGGCGCGGTCAGCGCCGCAGATGCGGGGGGATCTCCCAGCGGTCCGATTCCGGCACGTCCATCGCATCGCACAGGGCCGTCCAGACGGCACGCACCGGCAGGCCCTCATCGAGGGCCTGTTCGGCGGTGCGCCCGCCCATCGGTTCGAGGACCAGATCGCGGGTGTAGGTGCGGGCCAGGGCAGGCCCGAAGACGTGGTCGGCCAGTTCGCCGAACTCGCTGCGCCGCACGTCAGCGGGCGCCGACCAAGGGGCCGGCGGCATCGGTGAGCTCATCGGGGACGGTGTCCGGGACGCAGACGCCCTCGGCGACCGCGATGCGGTCGGAGACCTCCCGCAGGACGAAGGACAGCGGGAGCCCGAGAGCGTCGGTGACGGAGACCAGCAGCTCACTGGAGGCCTCCTTCTGGCCCCGCTCGATCTCGCTGAGGTAGCCGAGGGAGACGCGGGCATCGGAGGACACCTGGCGCAGGGTGCGGCCCTGGGAGCGGCGTGCATCCCGCAGGACGTCACCGAGCTCGTGGCGGAACAGTGCCATGGCGCTGCCTCCCTTCCTCTGGTGGTGCTGTGCGTGGTGCGCTGCATGGGCGCGGAACGTGGGGTTCATCGTGCCGGGTACAACGTCCCCACCCGCGCAAGTGTTCCCCGATTGTAGTGGGCGTGGTCTCGGGGCGACTGGGAATTGTGGACGTGCTCGCAGCGTTCGCCTCCCGACGCGTCCCTGCGGCACGTGTGAGCGAGCTGGTCACCGCCTGGTCAGGCAGTGCAGCAGCAGCGTCAGCGCGGCGTCCACCGTGGCGGTGCGCACAGCGGCCCGGTCGCCGGGCAGATGGAGCTCCTCCACCACGGGATCAGCGTCATCACGGTCGACCGCCAGGAACACGGTCCCTGCGGGCACTGCCCGCTCGTCCGGTCCAGGTCCGGCCACGCCGGTGGTGGCGATGGCGACGTCGGCCGCGTACAGGGCACGGGCCCCGGCGGCCATCCGACGTGCCACCTCGGAACTGACCGCGCCCTCGCGCTCCAGCAGGCCGGCGTCCACGCCGAGCACCCGGGTCTTGGCCTGGTAGGAGTAGCAGGCCGCTCCCCCGGCGATCGCGGCGCTGGAGCCGGGGACGTCCACCAGCCGTGCGACCAGTGCGCCGGCGGTGAGCGACTCGGCCGTCGCGATCGACAGCCCGCGCTCGACGGCCGCGGCGATCACCCGAGCCGGGTCCGTCCGCGGGGCGATGCGATCCATGGCGGAAGTCCGCTCAGGGGCGGGCATCGGGGGCGGCCAGGGCCTCACGGCGCAGCCGCAGGCCGTCCTTGAGGTTCACCAGACCCGACCACACGGTGAGCACCACGGCCAGCAGCACCAGAGCCAGGCCGATCCAGCGAGCGGGCCCCCACCACAGCTCGAAGGGCATCAGGCAGAAGGTGATCGCGATGGTCTGCACCACGGTCTTGGCCTTCCCGGCCCAGTTGGCCGGCAGCGCCCCGTACTTCAGGATCGTGAACCGCATGATCGTGATGCCGAACTCCCGCACCAGGATCAGCACGGTCATCCACCACGGCACGTACTCCCACACCGAGAGCATGATCAGGGCGGCACCGGTCATGGCCTTGTCGGCGATGGGGTCCATGATCTTGCCGAAGTCGGTGATCAGGCCCCGGGAGCGAGCCAGGTGGCCGTCGGCCAGGTCGGTCAGCATCGCGAGCAGGAACACAACGGTGACCAGGATCCGACCGCCCACGGAGTCGGGGTGGATCACGGCCAGCACCACGAGCACCGGCACCATCACCATGCGCACCATGGTGAGGATGTTGGCGATGTTCCACAGCGGGACGGGCCGTGCAGGGGGTGCGGAGGGCGCGGTCATCGGGGCTCCTGTGATCGGTGCGGGCGCGGCGGAGAGAACGACCGGGGCGGGGCCGGCGGGGCGGGCGGGGTCAGCGGCCGGTGAGGCTCCATGCGTCCTCCCCGTCCTCCGTGTCGTCCCGGTCGTAGTAGTCGGTGGCGGGTTCGGTGCCGTCGTCGGCCAGCGGATCACTGCCGTAGCGGTCATCGCCCGCGTCGTCGTCCCCGCTGCCGTCCGGGCCACCGTGCGAGCTGCCGGTCCCGCGCTCGCCGGCGGCCTCCCCCTCGACGTCCACCGCGCCCTCGTCGTAGGCCTCGGCGGCCGCATCGCTGGGGCCAGCGCCGGCGGGCTCGTCCTCCCCGCGGATGCGGGCGATGGCACCGGCCAGGTCGTCGGGGTGCACCAGCACGTCGCGGGCCTTGGAGCCCTCGGAGGGGCCCACGATCTCCCGCGACTCCAGCAGGTCCATCAGACGGCCGGCCTTGGCGAAGCCCACCCGCAGCTTGCGCTGCAGCATGGAGGTGGAGCCGAACTGGGTGGTGACCACCAGCTCGGCCGCCTGCAGCAGGACGTCGAGATCGTCCCCGATGTCGTCGTCGATCTGCTTCTTGGCGGCGGCGACGGTGACGTCCTCGCGGTAGGAGGGCTTCATCTGGGTCTTCACGTGGTCGACGACCTTGTGGATCTCCGACTCGTTGACCCAGGCGCCCTGCACGCGCATCGGCTTGGCCTTGCCCATCGGGTGGAACAGGGCGTCGCCCTGACCGATCAGCTTCTCCGCGCCGACGGCGTCCAGGATCACCCGGGAGTCCTGAAGCGAGGAGGTGGCGAAGGCGAGGCGGCTGGGGACGTTGGCCTTGATGATGCCGGTGACCACGTCGACGCTGGGACGCTGGGTGGCCAGCACCAGGTGGATGCCGGCCGCGCGGGCCAGCTGGGTGATGCGCTGGATGGAGGCCTCCACGTCACGGGGGGCGACCATCATCAGGTCCGCCAGCTCGTCGACCACGACCAGCAGGTACGGGTAGGGGGCGATCCTGCGCTCGCTGCCCGGGGGCGCGGTCACCTCGCCGGCGCGCACGGCCTTGTTGAAGTCGTCGATGTGCTTGAAGCCGAACGCTGCGAGGTCGTCGTAGCGGGCGTCCATCTCCTTGACGACCCATTCGAGGGCCTCGGCGGCCTTCTTCGGGTTGGTGATGATCGGGGTGATCAGGTGCGGGATGCCCTCGTAGATGGTGAGCTCGACGCGCTTGGGATCGACCAGCACCATGCGCACCTCCTCGGGGGTGGCGCGCATCAGGATCGAGGTGATCATGGAGTTGACGAAGCTGGACTTGCCGGCGCCGGTGGCGCCTGCGACCAGCATGTGGGGCATCTTGGCGAGATTGGCGACCACGTAGCCGCCCTCGACGTCCTTGCCCACGCCCATCACCATGGGGTGCTCGTTGCGGCGGGCCACGGCGGAGCGCAGCACGTCGCCCAGGGCGACCGTCTCGCGGTCGGTGTTGGGGATCTCGATGCCGATGGCCTTCTTGCCGGGGATCGGCGAGAGGATGCGGACGTCGGCGCTGGCGACGGCGTAGGAGATGTTCTTGTCCAGGGCCGTGACCTTCTCGACCTTGGTGCCGGGGGCCAGCTCCACCTCGTAGCGGGTCACCGTGGGGCCGCGGGAGAAGCCCACCACCTCGGCGTTGACGTTGAACTGCTCGAACACCTCGCCCAGGGCCTCGACCACGCGGTCGTTGGCCTCGGAGCGGGTCTTGTGGGGCGGGCCCTCCAGCAGGAAGGAGGAGTCCGGCAGGGTGTAGACCACGTCCCCGGCCAGCTCCAGCTGCTCCCCGGCGCGCGGCAGGTCCCCCATGGGCGGGGGCGCCAGCTCGGCCTTGGTGCTGGGGCCTGCGGCCTCGCCGTCGGCACCGCTCTTCTTGGCCGTCTTCTCCGGTCGCGTGGCGCCTGCTGGCTTCTCGCCCGCCCCGTTCGCGGCAGCGGCCGCGCCGGTGCGCTCGGCCCTGGTGGCAGCGGGACCGGCGGGGAAGGTCTTGGCGCGCTGGTTCTCGTCCTCGACGACGTCGAACACCTCGGTGGCGTCGCGGCGCTCCCCCTTCGGTGCGCGCGCGGAGCCACGGCGACGGGGCGCTGCCTGCCCGTCGCCGACGGGCGTGTCGAAGGCCTCGTCGCCGGCGTAGCCGAAGTCGTCGTGGTCGCGACCGGCGGCCTCCGCCTGCTGGGCCTGCTCCTTCTCGCGGCGGCTGCGGCGGCGCGGGCGACCGGCAGGCTGGGCTTCGGTCTCCTGCTCGTGCAGGGCCGGGTCCGGGCGGCGGGGGCGCAGGCCGAAGGCCAGGCGCTCGGCGTCCTCCTCCTCGCTGCGGCCCACCATCGCGTCGTACACGTGGCGCACCCGCGAGGGGATCGACTCCACGGGCGTGGCGGTGAGCACCAGCACGCCGAAGGCGATCAGCAGGGAGTGGATCACGATCACCGCGACCGAGGGCAGCAGGGCCTCCAGCGGTGCGGCGGCGAGGTAGCCCAGCACGCCGCCTCCGCGGGCCAGGGCGGCGATGCCATCGGCCGGGGCGGGCAGGCGGGCGGAGACCGACGCGATCGCGGAGATCGCGGTGAGCAGGATCGCGATCCCGATCGCGATGCGGGAGTTGGCGCGCACCTGGTCCGGTCGACGGAACATGCGCAGCGACCAGCCGGCCAGCAGCAGCGGGATCACCACGGAGGAGATCCCGAAGGTCCCGGCCACCACGGTGTGGACGGCGCCCAGCACCGGGCCGGATGCCTGCCACCACTCCACCACGGCCACCAGCACGGCCAGCAGCATCAGGAACAGGGCGTAGCCGTCGCGGCGCTGCTCCGGGACCACCTCCCACCGCTGCACCCCGATGGAGCGGACGAAGCCGCCCACCATACGGGACAGGGAGAGGTAGCCGGAGCGGGCTGCGCGCACCGGCAGCGGAAGCGCCGACGGGTCACTGCTCGCGGCACCCTTGGTGCGCGAGGTCCCGGACGCGGAGGTCCGGGAGGAGCCTTTCGACGCACGTGCGGGGGAAGACGTACGTGTCGCCATGGATGTCAATCTACCGCGTGGGCCCTCCCCGGCCCGGGAAGCGGGCCGGGGACTTTCGCGGCAGCGGGGCGAGGATCACGCCCGCGGGCGTGTCACGGCCCGGGTCCCGGGGCACGGTGCGACACGGGTGGGGCGAGCTCCCGGCGCAGGCAGGAGCGGGTCTCAGGCCTCGATCACGATGGGGATGATCATGGGGCGGCGACGCAGGCGCTGGGACACGTAGCGGCCGATCACGCGGCGCATCACCTGCTGCAGCTGGTGGGTGTCGCGGCGGTTGGACTGATCGGCCACGGCCTGCTCGAGCGCCTTGATGATCTCGGGCCGGATCCTCTCGAACACCTCGTCGTCCTCGGCCACGCCCCGGGCGTGGATCTCGGGTCCCGCAATGAGGGCGCCGGTCTCGGAGTTGACCACGGCGAACAGGGAGATGAAGCCCTCGTCGCCCAGGATCCGGCGGTCCTTCAGATCCGCCTCGGAGATCGCGCCCACGCTGGAACCGTCGACGTACACGTAGCCGTTGGGGACCTCCCCCACGACCTTCGCCACGCCGTCCTTGAGGTCTACGACGTGGCCGTCCTTGGCGAGCACCACGTTCTTCTCAGGGATGCCGGTGGCCTCGGCGACGCGGCCGTTGGCGATCAGGTGGCGCACCTCGCCGTGGATGGGCATCACGTTCTTGGGCCGCACGATGTTGTAGCAGTACAGCAGCTCGCCGGCGCTGGCGTGGCCGGAGGTGTGCACCTTCGCGTTGCCCTTGTGGACCACCTCGGCTCCCAGCGCCATCAGACCGTTGACCACGCGGAACACGGCGTGCTCGTTGCCGGGGATCAGGGAGGAGGCCAGGATGACCACGTCACCGGGGCCCACGCTGACGCGATGGTCCCGGTTGGCGATGCGTCCCAGCGCGGCCATCGGCTCGCCCTGGCTGCCGGTGCACATCAGCACCACCTGCTCATCGGGCAGGTCGTCGATCCGCTTGACGTCCACCAGGATCTCGTCGGGCACGTGCAGGTAGCCCATCTCGGCGGCGATGCCCATGTTGCGCACCATGGACCGGCCCACGAAGGCCACCTTGCGGCCGTGCGTCGCGGCGGCGTCCAGCACCTGCTGGACGCGGTGCACGTGACTGGAGAAGGAGGCCACCACGATCTTCTGCCGCGCGCGGGCGAAGATCGAGTTCAGCGTGGGGCCGATCTCCTGCTCGCCCACCGTGAAGCCGGGCACCTCGGCGTTGGTGGAGTCCACCATGAACAGGTCCACGCCCTGCTCGCCCAGGCGCGCGAAGGCCCGCAGGTCAGTGATGCGGCCGTCCAGCGGCAGCTGGTCCATCTTGAAGTCACCGGTGTGCAGCACGGTGCCGGCCGGGGTGCTCACGTGCACCGCGAGGGCGTCGGGGATGGAGTGGTTCACCGCCACGAACTCGCAGTCGAAGGGGCCGAAGGACTCCTTCTGCCCCTCCTTCACGGCGAGGGTGTAGGGAGTGATGCGGTGCTCCCGCAGCTTGGCCTCGACGAAGGCCAGGGTGAGCTGGCTGCCCACCAGGGGGATGTCGGGCTTGAGGCGCAGCAGGTAGGGGACGGCGCCGATGTGGTCCTCGTGGCCGTGGGTGAGCACGATCGCGGCGACGTCGTCGAGCCGGTCGCGGATCTGGTCGAAGTCCGGCAGGATCAGGTCCACACCGGGCTGGGCGTCCTCGGGGAAGAGCACGCCGCAGTCGATGATCAGCAGGCGTCCCTCGAACTCGAGCACCGCCATGTTGCGGCCCACGTCCCCCAGCCCGCCCAGCGGGATGATGCGCAAGGTGTCCCTGCGCAGCTTCGGAGGCTGGTTCAGACGGTCGGTGAATGCGGTGGTCATGCGGAGGGCCTCCGGGAGGGGTCGAGCGGCGGGATGCCGGTGGCGGCCTCGAGGGCGGCGGCCAGGGCACGGGTCTGGTCGTCATCGGCCGCCAGCAGGGGGCCGCGCATGGTGGCGTGGGGAAGCACGCCCTGCAGGGCGAGGGCGGTCTTCGCGGCGACCGCGCCGGGCATGTGGGTCATGATCGCCTCCACCAGGGGGGCGAGCAGCTGGTGGGCCTCGCGGGCGGCGGCCAGGTCGGAGCGGTCCACAGCGTCCACCAGGCGCTTCTCGAGGTCGCCGGCCACCTGGGAGACCACCGAGACCATGCCGGAGGCGCCGATGGCCAGCCAGGGCAGGTTCAGTGCGTCCTCGCCGGAGTAGTAGGCCAGGCCCGAGCGCTCCATCACCACGGTGGCCTGCTGCAGATCCGCCTTGGCGTCCTTGACCGCGAGGATCCGCTCGTGCTCACCCAGGCGCAGCAGCGTCTCGAGGGTGAGCGGCACCCCGGCGCGGCCGGGGATGTCGTACAGCATCACCGGCAGATCGGTGGCATCGGCGATGGCACGGGTGTGCTGGATGATGCCGGCCTGGCTGGGCTTGGAGTAGTAGGGGGTGACCACCAGCAGGCCGTCGATCTCGAGCTCGGCGTGGGCACGGGCCAGGTGGACCGAGTGGGCGGTGTCGTACGTGCCCACCCCGGCCAGGATCGTCACCTCGGGGCCCACGGCCTCGCGGACGGCGCGGGCCAGGTCGATCTTCTCGCCGTCGCTGAGGGTGGGCGCCTCACCGGTGGTGCCGGAGACGACGATCATGTCGTTGCCGTGCTCCACGACGTGGGCGGCGAGGCGCTGGGCGGCGTCCAGGTCGACGCCGGAGGCGTCCTCGGTGAGCGGGGTGACCATCGCGGTCCCCACCGCCCCGAAGGGTCGCGCGCGGCGGGTGTGCTGGGTCATGGTCTCCTCCCGGAGTGTGTGCGGTTCACGGGGCGATGCGCCCGCCGTCCTCGAAAGCGGCGTGGGTGAGCGGCATCGCCTGGCGGAAGTGCTCCTCCATCAGCTCGGCGACCATCTCGATCTCGCGCTGCGGGAACGAGGGGAAGGCGGCGTTGTCCTTCTTCGTGCGCAGGCTGAGGAAGTTCATCAGCGCGCGGGCGTTCATGGTGGTGTACATCGAGGAGTACAGGTTCAGCGGCAGCACCGTGCGGGCCACCTCGCGGGCCACGCCGGCCTGCAGCATCCGCTGGTAGGAGCGGTAGGCGGAGGTGGACTCGTTGCGCACGGACTCCTCGACCAGCTCGTGCTGCTCGGCGGTGCCGGGCTCGAACACGTAGGCGCCGGGCTTGCCCACCTGGATCAGGTTGCGCTCGCGCGAGGGCACGTAGAACACGGGCCGCATCTCGCGGTAGCGGCCGGACTCCTCGTTGTAGGAGGCGATGCGGTGCCGCATGAACTCCCGGAACACGAAGATCGGCGCCTCGACGTAGAACGTGAAGCTGTTGTGCTCGAAGGGGCTGCCGTGACGGTCCCGCATCAGGTAGCGGATCAGGCCGCGGTCCCGGGTGGAGGCCTCCTCCCCGGCGATGGCGACGGTCTGCTCCCCCTGGGTGGAGACCCGGGCGGCGAAGACGACGTCACCGTCCTGCGCCGCGGACTTCACCAGCTGGACGGTCATGTCGGACCGGAAGGCGATGTCACCATCGGCGGCGCCGGTGCCCGTGCTCACGTTCTCGTTCATGTCCTCAGAGCCTAGTCCAGCAGCGGTCCCGGTCACCGGGCCGCTACGGTACCGGGGTCGCCCAGATCCACCAGGATCGCCAGCGGCGTGCGCTGGCGGCCCTGGCCCAGCGGGTTGTCCGCGAAGGTGGCCTCCAGGCGCTCGGCCGGAACCGAGGCGTCCGAGCCCAGCACGTTGCGACCGATGTCGTTGGCGTCCATCACCACGGTGCCGGCGAAGCTGTCGCGCAGCGCGGCGGGGATGTCGGCGGCACGGATGGCCGCGGACAGGCGGGCCGAGACGCCGTCGGGGTCCTTCGGCGGAAGCTTCGCGGAGACGTTCGAGGGGAAGGCGGAGTAGACGGTCGGGCCGTCGATCGCGCGCACGTTGCTGCCGACGACCCGGTAGAACAGGCCGCGCTTGCCGATCACCTTGCCGGCCGCGCCCACGGCGGAGGCCGCGACCACGCGTGGCAGCCC
Organism: Brachybacterium sp. p3-SID1565; assembly: GCF_025143785.1. Classification (NCBI taxonomy): domain Bacteria; kingdom Bacillati; phylum Actinomycetota; class Actinomycetes; order Micrococcales; family Dermabacteraceae; genus Brachybacterium; species Brachybacterium sp. p3-SID1565. The sequence goes on along the minus strand of NZ_JAMBDS010000019.1, from coordinate 22,299 downwards.
CACCTCGCGGATGGCCAGCTCCATGGTGGTGGGGTCCCCCAGGCCGATGCCGGCAGGGGTGCGGGAGACGAAGCGGCTGAGCACCGTGGCGGAGCGGCGGGGGGCGATCTCCCAGGTGAACCAGGAGCGACCCTGGCTGATCGCCACGATCTTCTCGCTGATGACGAAGTACCAGGGGCGTCCGGCGGGCAGTGCGTCCTCGGGCAGGCCCGCGGCGAAGCGCTCCACGTGCCCGCGGACCAGATCCTCCAGGTCGTCACCGCGCGCGATCAGACCGGTCTGCAGGGGGAAGCGGCGCCAGGTGTGGCCGTCGACCTCCGAGACCAGGTCAAGCTGCTTGTCCGGGTTCGGGTCGTAATCGCTCTTGGGCGTCCCGGCCGGGTCCTCCTGCGACGCGGCGCCGGCCGCTGCGGCGATGTCCCCCGCGCCGACCCCCGGGGCCTCGTCCTCGTCGCCGGCCCGTGATGCGGGGTGCTGGTCGAAGAAGGCCCGCATCCACAGCTCGACGTTCAGCAGGCGCCAGAACATCAGGGTGCCGTGCTTGTCGGGGTGGGCCATGTAGTCGTCGAACAGGGCCAGCACGCTGCGGGACTCGAAGTAGGGGCGGGAGGCGAAGGTGGCGGAGGCGAAGATCTCCCGCAGGGCGGCAGCGTTCTTGCGGAACCACTCGCTCTCGGGCGTGGTGAAGCCGATCTTGTTGCGGCGCTTGGAGATCATGTCCGGCAGGATCCCGAACATCGACTCGCGCAGGATCCGCTTGTTCCAGCCGTCGTGGATGATCGCGGACTCGTCCAGGGAGAACAGGAACTTCAGCAGCTCCTTGTCCACGAACGGGACGCGTCCCTCGATGCTGAAGCGCATGGTGTTCCTGTCCTCGTAGCGCAGCAGCGAGGGCAGGGAGCTGCGGAAGGTGTCCTGCAGCAGGCGCTCCTTGAGGTCGTCCTGCACCGAGGTGACCTTCTCCCCCGCGTGCGCTGCGACGAACCCGGAGTTTAGCAGGGCCTCGATGGGAACGGAGGTGCGGCCGGAGTACTTGGTGCGGGCGAGCTTGCGCAGGATGTCCCGCGAGCCCACCACCTCGGAGGCCAGCTCCTTGAACCGCTTCTGGCGGCGCAGCTGGCGCAGGTACACGTAGAAGTACGGGTTGTACCCGGCCATCATCTCGTCGGCGCCCTGGCCGTCCAGCAGCACCGTCACGTGCTTGCTGGCCTCCCGCATCACCGCGTACTGGGCGTAGGGGCCGGAGGAGATGATCGGCTCCTCCTGGGTGCGCACGAAGTCCTGCAGGTCCTCGAGGAACTCACGGGAGTCCGGGTGGATCTTGTGGGCGGTGATCTGCCCCTGGTAGTCCGCCAGCAGCGCGTCGACGTACCGCTCCTCGTCGTTGCTGGAGTTGGGGAACACGGCGGAGAACGTGTTCTGGCGCGAGCCCACCGCGGCGAAGTCGCCGTCCTCAGGCTGCTCGCGCAGGTGCTTGGCGATCACTGCGGCCACCGCGGAGGAGTCCAGCCCGCCGGAGAGGGAGGTCCCCACGGGCACCTCGGACTGCAGGCGCAGCCGCACGGACTCCATGAACCGCTCGCGGTACTCGTCCACCACCTGCTCGCTGTAGGGGCGGCCGGGGCGGGAGGCGATCTCGCGCAGCTCGTCCTGCAGGCGCGTGAAGGACTCGGTGCGCACGCCATCGGCGTCGATCACCAGCATCTGCCCGGCCATCAGGCGCTTGACGCCGGCGAAGAAGGTCTGCTCGTCGTCGTCGTGGGCGCGGAACTTCAGGTACCGGTACACGGCGCGGTCATCCGGCGCGGCCTCGAACACGCCGGCGGCGAGCAGGGCCCGGATCTCCGAGGAGAACAGCACCCGCCCGGTGGTCTCGTCGTGCCAGTAGTACAGCGGCTTGATGCCGAAGTGGTCGCGGGCGATCGTGAGGGTGTCGGTCTCGGCGTCGTGGATCGCGAAGGCGAACATGCCGTTGAACCGGTCGTAGGAGTCGCTGCCCCACGCGGCGTGGGCCTGCAGCAGCACCTCGGTGTCGGAGTCGGTGGCGAAGGTCCGGCCGGTGGCCTCGAGCTCGGCGCGCAGCTCCAGGTAGTTGTAGACCTCGCCGTTGTAGACGATCGTGTGGCGGCCGTCCGCCGTGGTCATCGGCTGGTCGCCGCTCTCGCGGTCGATGATGGCCAGGCGGCGGTGGGCCAGTCCCGCGCTCCCGGAGAGGAACAGGCCCTCACCGTCGGGCCCCCGGTGGGCGAGGCAGGCGTTCATCCGCCGCGCGATGTCCTCGGTGTCCGCTCCGAATCCGTAGCTGCCGGAGATTCCGCACATGGGGCGAGTCCTTTCGAGAGGGACGGCGACGATCCGCCGGTGGGACAGGGCTCCCCGGCGCCCGCTGCGGGGCGTCGACAGGGGTCCCGGAGCGCACCGGGATCAGCCGTCCGAGCGTATCAGCGGGGGGCGCCCACGCCGCTCAGGCGCGACCGTCCGCACACCGCCCGGTCAGGTGGGCCCCGTCACTGCGCGCCGCGACGCGAGAGCAGCAGCGCACCCTCCTGCACGGCGACCTCGAGGTCGTCCAGGGAGGTGAGCAGCACCGGGGCAAGGGGTTCGAGATCGGCCGCCGGGGTGGTGGAGGTGATCGCCATGGTGCGACACCCCGCATCCAGCCCGGAGCGCAGCCCGCCCACCGAGTCCTCCACCACGACCGCATCCGAGGGGGCGACCCCGAGGCGCTCGGCCCCCAGCAGGTACGGCTGCGGGTCGGGCTTGCCGCGCTCCACCTGGTCGGCCGTGACCAGTGTCGCCGGCACCGGCAGGGACGTGGTGGCCCAGCGCGCCTCGAACAGGGGCATGGTGCACGAGGTGACGATCGTCCAGGTGGGCCGACCGAGCTGCTGGGACGCCGCATCGAGCTGCTCGAGGATGCGGCGGGTGCCGGGCAGGGTGAGGATCGAGTCGACGTCGGCGATCTCCAGCTGTTCGATGCGGGAGTGGGCCGCGGCGATCTCGGCCTCGGTCATGTCCGGGAAGAACTCCCTCAGCACCTGCCGGGCCGGGCGGCCGTGCATGGCATGGCCGAAGGTCTCGGTGGAGCCCAGCTCGGCCAGCAGCCCGTTCCACGCCCGCTCCACCGAGGAGCCGGAGTCGATCAGGGTGCCGTCCATGTCCAGCAGCAGGGCGCCGGTGCGCAGCGGGAGGCCGTCCGTGGGGGTGTGGGTCATGGGGCCACGCTCTCACACGGATCGGTGCGACGTCGGGGAGGTGGCGGGCCCGGACGCGGACAGCGCCGCCACCGGACACGGAACGGATCTATGGTGACCGGCATCATGAGTGCTGCGCTTCCCTCCTCCCGCACTGCGGTCCCCGACGAAGTCCGGCAGATCCGCCGCACCGGTTTCTCGGTGGGCCTGGCGACGGGGCTGTACGGCATCTCCTACGGGGCCCTCGCCACCGCTACGGGCCTGGACCTGTGGCAGGCGATGGTGCTCTCCGCGGTGCTGTTCAGCGGCGGCAGCCAGTTCGCCTTCGTGGGGGTGATCGGGGGCGGGGGCTCCGCCATCGGGGCGGCACTGGCCTCGATCCTGCTGGGGGTGCGCAACTCCCTGTACGGCCTCGCGCTGTCCCGGGTGCTGCCGCGGGGCGGGTGGCGCGGGGCGGCCCGTGCGCAGCTGACGATCGACGAATCCGCGGCGACCTCCGCCTCGGGCACCACCCCCGAGGCCGCCAGGGCCGGCTTCTGGGCCGCCGGGGTGTGGGTCTACGTGTTCTGGAACCTGTTCTCCCTGGCCGGCGCACTGGTGGGCCAGTTCGTGAGCGATCCGGGGGCATGGGGGCTGGATGCGGCTGCGGCGGCGGCCTTCCTGGCGCTGCTGTGGCCGAGGCTGCGCAGCGGGGAGACCATCGCGATCGCCGTCGCTGCCGCCTTCGTCGCGCTGCTGACCACGCCGGTGCTGCCCTCGGGACTTCCGGTGCTGGCGGCGGCGATGGTCGCGGTGGTGGCCGGTCTATGGCCCTCGCGGGGGCGTACGGAGGGCGAGCAGCGATGAGCATGCTGTGGATCGCGGCGATCGCGGCGTCCCTGGCGAGCTTCGTGCAGAAGTGGTTGGGCTACCAGGTGCCCTCCGAGGTGCTCGAGCGTCCCCGCGTGGCCCGGGTGACGCGGCTGCTGCCGATCGCCCTGCTGGGGGCCCTGGTCGCGGTGCAGACGGCGACGGACGGGGCCGCGATCGTGGCCGACGCCCGCCTCGCGGCGGTGGGTGTGGCCGCCGTGCTGCTGGTTCTGCGCGCCCCGTTCCTGGTGGTGGTGATCAGCGCAGCGGCCGCTGCCGCTGCGCTGCGTGCACTGGGCTGGGGCTGAGCACCCATCCGGACCATGCCGCGGGCGCGGACCACCGGTGCGGGTCAGGACCTCCGGTGCAGGTCGATCGCCCGGCGCACGCACAAGCGGGCGTTGCGACGGTCGCGCAGGGCGTCGTAGGCCAGTGCCAGGCGGAACCAGGATCGCCAGTCGCGCTCCTGCTCCGGCTGGTCCTCGATCGCGGACCTGGCGGCCTCGAACTCGGCGCGGGCATCGGAGCCGCCGGCGACAGCCGCGGGAGCGTACTGGCGGCTCAGGCGGCCGGCGCGCATGCCGAACAGCACCTCCCGCCAGGTCACCCACACGGTGAGCACCAGCAGGATGCCCACACCCAGTGCCAGGCCCCAGCCGATCACTCCCCCGGCCCGCGAGAAGCCCACGGCGATCCATCCCAGACCCCAGGCATACAGCGCGGTGATCAGCAGCAGCGCCGCGACGAACAGCTTCTGGCGCATCAGCCCAGCTCGAGGTAGCCGTCGAGGCCGACGGTCAGACCCGGGTGGGAGGCCACCTCGCGCACGCCCACCAGCACCCCCGGCATGAAGCTGACCCGGTCGAAGGAGTCGTGGCGCAGCTGGAACTGCTCACCGGCGCCGCCGAACTGCACCACCTCGTGGGCCACCAGCCCGCGCTGGCGCACGGCGTGCACGTGGATCCCGTCGACCACCGCCCCGCGAGCGCCCAGGGGATCCTTCTCGGTGGCGTCCGGCACCGGGCCCAGGCCACCGGCGGCGCGTCCACGGGCGACGGCGGCGGCAGTGTGGTTCGCGGTGCCGGAGGGGGCGTCGAGCTTGTCGGGGTGGTGCATCTCGATCACCTCGGCGCTCTCGTAGTAGCGCGCGGCGATCTCCGCGAAGCGCATGGCGAGCACGGCGCCGATGGCGAAGTTGGGGGCGATCAGCACGCCGAGCTGCTCGCGGCCCGCACGGGCCAGGGCGGTGCGCACCTCCTCCAGTGAGGTCTCGTCCCAACCGGTGGCGCCCACCACGGCGTGCACACCGTTCTCGATCGCCCACAGCACGTTGTCCTTGGTGGCACCGGGGATGGAGAAGTCCACCATCACCTGAGCGCCGGTCCTGGTGATCGCTGCGAGGTCGTCCTCGCGATCCACACGAGCGACCAGCTCAAGGTCGGGGGCCTGCTCGACGGCGCGGCAGGCCTCGGAGCCCATGCGCCCGCGGGCACCGATCACGGCCACTCGGATCGAGGGGCCGGCGTCGCTGCCGGTCGCGGGGCGGTCGGTGGGGGCGGTGGTGTCGTTCACTATGGTGCCTTCCTGCCCGCAAAGGGCGCTGTGCTGGTGGGGCCCTGGCCCCTCAGGCCTCGGGGCCCACGTCGATACGAGTGGTGAAGGAGGAGGCGAGCTGTGCGGCCAGGGCCTGGACGTCCGCGGCGCTCACCCGGGAGATCTTCTCGAGGATCTCGTCGATCCCCGTGTAGCGGCCGTGCATCAGCTCGATGGTGCCCAGGCGACCCATACGGCTGCTGGTGTCCTCCAGGCCCAGGGCGAAGGAGCCGGTGATCTGCCCGAGGGCGCGGCGCATCTCCGCGTCGTCCACGCCCCGCTCCCCCATGTCGGTGAGCTCCTGTGCGAGCAGTTCGACCACTTCGGCGGTGCGGGAGGGACGGCAGGCCGCGTACAGCCCGAACAGTCCGGCGTCGTGGTAGCCGGCGCTGAAGGAGTACACGGAGTAGGCCAGTCCCCGCTGCTCGCGCACGTGCTGGAAGAGCCGGGAGGACATGCCGCCGCCCAGGATGGACATCAGCACCGAGAGGGTATGGCGCTTCTCGTCGACCGCGGTGATGCCGGTGCCGCCCAGGTAGATGTGGTTCTGCTCGGTGGGGCGGGCCAGGCGCCTCGGCACGATCCGGGCCACGGCCTCACCGCTGACCGCGCCCTCGGTGGCACCGGCACCGGCAGCGCCGGCAGCGCTGGGGGTCTCGTGGGTCTCGCGGGAGCGGCGGTGCGGGAGGGCCCCGGGCTCGAGCCCCCAGCCGCCGCGGCGCAGGCCCTCCAGCAGAAGGTCGGCCAGCTGGTCGTGGTCCACGTCGCCCACCGCGGTGACCACCAGGTTGTCGGGGCGGTAGTGCTCGCCGTAGTGGGCGCGCACGTCCTCGATGTCCAGGTCCGTGACGGTCTGCGCGGTGCCGCCCACGGGGCGGCCGATGGCGGTCTCAGGGCCCAGCACGTGGGCCAGGAAGGTCTCGTAGCCGACGTCCTGAGGATCGTCCTCGGCCATGGCCAGTTCCTCGAGGATCACCTCCCGCTCGGTGCGCAGCGCCTGCTCCTCGAGCAGGCTGGAGGTGACCATGTCGGTGAGCACGTCCACGGCCATGGGGACGTCGGCCGAGCGCACCCGGCCGTAGTACAGGGTGTGCTCCTTCGCGGTGACGGCGTTGGAGTCGCCGCCCACCTCGTCGAAGGCCGAGGCGATCTGCATCGCGGTGCGGCGACGGGTGCCCTTGAACAGCAGGTGCTCCAGCACGTGCGTGGAGCCGGCGTGCTCGGGCTTCTCGTCGCGGGAGCCGACGGGCAGCCACAGACCCAGGGTGGCGCTGCGCACGCTGCGGTCGGTCTCGGTGAGCAGGCGCACCCCGCCGGGCAGGATGGTGCGTCGCACGCCGGAAGCGGCATCGAGCACCACGTCAGAGGCAGGGTCGTCGTAGATCAGGTCCAGGGGCATCCGTCGATTCTCCCATGCCACTCATCTCGACATCCCCTTCGTTCCCCGCAGGCCCGTGGCGACCGTGGGAACACAGGCCACTGCGGACGACGGATCCCCGCGATGGGCAGTTCTCCCCTGCGCGGTGGGCGAAGTGCCGGGCCACCATGCACGGATGCCCTGGTTCCGATTCGCAGTGGAATCGGAACCAGGGCATCCGGTGGCCTGAGCTCGCGACCCGACTCGGGTGCTCATCTCAGAGCATCACGCTCAGCTCACTCGGCGGTGGTCGCCTCGCGCTCGAGGTTCTCGGCGGACTCGACGGGGGCACCGGACGTGTCGGTGCTCTTCTCCTCGGCCTTGTCGTCCTCCGGGACGGCCAGGGAGATCTTGCCGCGGGCGTCGACCTCGCGGATCTCCACCTCGACCTTCTGGCCCACCTTGACGACGTCCTCGACGCTCTCCACGCGCTTGCCGCCGTTCAGCTTGCGCAGCTGGGTGACGTGCAGCAGGCCGTCCTTGCCGGGGGTCAGCGACACGAAGGCACCGAAGTCGACCACGCGCACCACGGTGCCGAGGTAGCGCTCGCCGACCTCGGGCACCATCGGGTTGGCGATCGCGTTGATCGCGCTGCGGGCGGCCTCCGCGGAGGGGCCGTCGGTGGCGCCGATGTACACGGTGCCGTCGTCCTCGATGGTGATGTCGGCCCCGGTGTCGTCCTGGATCTGGTTGATCATCTGGCCCTTGGGGCCGATGACCGCGCCGATCTTGTCGACGGGGATGGTCACCGCGAGCACGCGCGGGGCGTGCGGGCTCATCTCGTCGGGGGTGTCGATGGCCTCGTTCATCACCGACAGGATCGCCAGGCGCGCCTCGCGAGCCTGGGCCAGTGCGGAGGCCAGCACCGAGGCGGGAATGCCGTCGAGCTTGGTGTCCAGCTGGATCGCGGTGATGAACTCGGGGGTGCCGGCCACCTTGAAGTCCATGTCGCCGAAGGCGTCCTCGGCACCGAGGATGTCGGTGAGGGCCGCGTAGCGGGTCTCGCCCTCGACGGTGTCGGAGATGAGGCCCATGGCGATGCCGGCCACCGGGGCGCGCAGCGGCACTCCGGCGTTCAGCAGGGACAGGGTGGAGGCGCACACGGATCCCATCGAGGTGGAGCCGTTGGAGCCCAGCGCCTCGGAGACCTGACGGATCGCGTAGGGGAACTCCTCGCGGCCCGGCAGCACGGGCACCAGGGCGCGCTCGGCGAGCATGCCGTGGCCGATCTCGCGGCGCTTCGGGGAGCCCACGCGACCGGTCTCACCGGTGGAGTAGGGCGGGAAGTTGTAGTGGTGCAGGTAGCGCTTGCGGTCGTTCGGCGACAGCGAGTCGATCTGCTGCTCCATCTTGAGCATGTTCAGCGTGGTGACACCCAGGATCTGGGTCTCGCCGCGCTGGAACAGGGCCGAGCCGTGGACGCGGGGCAGCACCTCGACCTCGGCCGAGAGGGCGCGGATGTCCCGCAGGCCACGGCCGTCGATGCGCACGCCGTCGGTGAGGACCTTCTGGCGCACGACCTTCTTGGTCAGCGCACGGTAGGCCCCGGTGATCTCCTTCTCGCGGCCCTCGAGCTGGTTGCCCTCGCCGCCGAGCTCCTCGGTGATCTGGGCCAGCAGCTCCTCGGTGCGCTCCTCGCGCTCCTGCTTGCCTGCGATGGACATGACCTCGCGCAGGCGATCGGCAGCGGCCTGCTCCACGATCCCGTAGGCGTCCTCCTGGTGGTCCAGGAACAGCGGGAACTCGCGCACCGGCTTGGCGGCCTTGGCGGCCATCTCGGACTGGGCCTGGCACAGGGTGCGGATGAACACCTTGGCAGCCTCGAGGCCCTCGGCCACGACCTCCTCGGTGGGGGCGATGGCGCCCTGGTTCTTGATCAGGTCCCAGGAGTTGTCGGTGGCCTCGGCCTCGACCATCATCACGGCGACGTCGGAGCTCTCGCCCTCGCCGACCATGCGCCCGGCGACGACCATGGAGAACACGGCCTCCTCGAGCTGGGAGTAGGTGGGGAACGCGACCCACTGGCCGCCCTCGGCGGTGGGCATCAGGGCGATGCGCACGCCGCCGATCGGGCCGGAGAACGGCAGGCCGGAGATCTGGGTGGAGGCGGAGGCGCCATTGATGCCGATGACGTCGTAGGCATCATCGGGGTTGGCGGCCATCACGGTCAGGACGACCTGGACCTCGTTGCGCAGGCCCTTGACGAAGGCGGGGCGCAGCGGACGGTCGGTGAGGCGGGCGGCGAGGATGGCGTCCGTGCTGGGACGGCCCTCGCGGCGGAAGAACGAGCCGGGGATGCGACCGGCGGCGTACATCCGCTCCTCGACGTCCACCGTGAGCGGGAAGAAGTCGAACTGGTCCTTGGGTCGGTTCGAGACGGCGGTGGCCGAGAAGACCATCGTGTCGTCGTCGAGGTACACGCTGACCGCGCCGGCGGCCTGCTGGGCGAGACGGCCGGTCTCGAAGCGCACCTCGCGGCGGCCGAACGAGCCATTGTCGATGACCGCGGTGGTCGCGGTGATGTCAGGGCCTTCCATGGCCATGGGGTATCTCCTTGGATAGGGGTGCCCCTGCCGGTGCGGCCTTCGTCAATCACGCGCGGTTCCCTGGTGGGGACCGAACGCCACTGCCGAGGACCGAACCTGGGCGGGGCGGGGTTCAGGTGCCGCCCTCCCGGACGGCGGGTGGTTCACCGGGGTGAACACAGACAGCCGCCGCCCGCCCCGGAGGGACGAGCGGCGGAGAGGGTCACCGGCGCAGGCCGAGGCGCTGGATCAGCGCACGGTACCGCTCGATGTCGACGTCCTGCAGGTACTGCAGGAGGCGCTTGCGCTGGCCGACCAGCAGCATCAGGCCGCGGCGCGAGTGATGATCGTGCTTGTGGGTCTTGAGGTGCTCGGTCAGGTACGTGATGCGGTGGGACAGCAGAGCGATCTGGACCTCGGGCGAACCGGTGTCGCCCTCGCTGGTGCCGTACTCCTTGATGATCTCCTGCTTGGTGGCGGTGTCGAAGGCCATGGTTCTCCGGGGGTCGAGTGCGCGGCGCACCGGGGCATGTTCTCCCGGGCTCTCTCTGCGAGCGTGATCCCCGTCCCGGTGGCACTGAGGGGTGCCGGGGTGGGGGCGGGTGCGCTCTCCGCGGCCGAATGGACGGCCCGGACAGGTTATCAGTCGGCCGGCGGCTCGGACACGGAAGAGGTGTCCAGAGTGCGACGCGTCACCTCGACGTCCCGGTGCATCTGCTCCACCAGGTCGTCGATCCCGTCGAACTTCAGGGTGGGACGCTGATAGTCCACGAACTCCAGCCGCACCGTGTCGCCGTACAGGTCCAGCGTGTGGTCGTCGTGGACGTACGCCTCGACGGTGCGCTGCGGGACGCCCTGGGCGGTGAAGGTGGGGTTGGTGCCGATGGAGATCGTCGCCGGGGCTCCCGCCAGTGCAGGGGTGCCGAGGTGGCCCGGGTGCTGCTCGATGACGGTGAGGAACCCGGCGTACACGCCGTCCGCGGGGACGAGGCCCTGCGGGGCCGGTCCCAGGTTGGCGGTGGGGAAGCCCATCTCGCGGCCGCGGCGGTGCCCGTGGTGGACCACGTCGGCCACGGTGTGCCGGCGGCCCAGCATCACGGCGGCCTCCTCGACGTCGCCGCCCAGCAGTGCCTCGCGGATGGCGGAGGAGGAGATGCGCCCGCTGCCCTGTCCCTCCGGGCCGAGGTCGGAGACGGTCACCACCTCGAAGCCGTACTGCTCCCCCAGCTCCCTCATGGTCTCGATGGTGCCGGCGTTGGCCCGGCCGAACAGCGCATCCTCGCCGAGGACCACGCAGCGTGCGCCCAGGCCCTCCACCAGGAAGATGCGCACGAACTCCTCGGCCTCGTGCTGGGCGAACTCCCGGGTGAACTCGAGGTCCAGCACTCCACCCACTCCAGCCAGCAGCAGCAGGCGGTCCCGGTCCTCGTGCCCCGTGATCAGCGGGGGCTCGGCCACCCCTCGCATGACATGGCGCGGATGGGGCCAGAACGTGAGCGCGACCGGGGTCAGGGCGCGTGAACGGGCATGGTGGATCAGCTGGGACAGCACGTGTCGGTGACCGCGATGCACACCGTCGTAGTTGCCGATCGACACCGCCGTGGCGCCGAGCTCGGCGGGCACCTCGCTCAGGGAATGCCAGATGGGGCTGCGGGTCACAGGCGGCTGGGTCCTTCTTCTGCTCGGGCGCGGGGGCACCCACGGACGGGGACGACGGGGGCCGGGACCGGGCCGGGGCCCTATCGCGACGGGAACACTGTAGCGGCCCGTCCGGTGCCACCCCGAGCCGGCCGTCGTCGCTCCGGCACACGCGCAGGCCGTGCGCTCCCGGCGGTCTGTGACGAAGCTCGACGCGCCGCACCCTGTGGCACAGCGACGCGCTCCAGTATCGTGGTCCGGAAGGCGGTGCCGGGGAGGGACCCCTGTGCCCTCCCGCGTTCGACAGCGGGGGCAGCCAGACGGCCGCCGAGAACGGAACGACAACCATGACGAACGTGACCGACACCGCCGCGACCGGCGGTCCCGTGCCGGCCGACCGCGGCCGGAAGCGCCTCGCCCTGGTCGTGCTGGCCATCATCGGCGTCATCGCCGTGCTGCTGACCGGCGGGGCCATGGCCTATGCCAAGCAGTTCGACGGCAAGGCCCTGCCCGGCACCACTGTGCTCGGGCAGGACGTCTCGGGCAAGAGCCCGGAGGAGATCTCCCAGCTGATCGCCGAGCGCGGTGAGGACGTCACCGTCACCATCACCGCGGACGGCACCGAGCACGAGGCGTCCCTCGCCGATCTCGGCGTCACCGTGGACGCCCAGGCCACCGGCCAGGCCGCCGTGGCCCGCGAGGACTCCTTCATGGACATCCTGCGCGCCACCTGGAGCGGCGAGCACGTCGTCGAACCCGTCGTCTCGGTGGACGAGGCCGCGGTGGCCTCCTACGCCAAGGGCCTGGTGCCCGCGGACCGCACCGAGCCGGTGGACGCCCAGGTGGTCTTCGACGAGGACGCCCAGACCTGGAACGCTGTCCCCGGCCAGAGTGGTCAGGGCGTGGACCCGCAGGTGATGGTGAAGACCGTCACCCAGAAGGCCCCGGAGCTGGAGTCCTTCTCCGTGGATCAGCCCATCGAGGAGATCGCTCCGGCGATCACCACCGAGGAGGCCGAGGGCGTGGTCGGCACCATCGCCGCCGTTCTCGAGCAGCCGATGTCGATCTCCGGTCCCGAGGGCAAGACCTACGAGGTCTCCGCCGAGCGCCGCAACTCCTGGCTGTCCGTCGCCCCGGACGAGACCGGCGAGCAGCTGGTGCTCTCCGTGGACGAGGAGGGCGTGCGCGAGTGGGTCGCGGCCCGCGCCGACAAGGACTCCGTCAAGCCCAAGGACGGCATCGAGCAGGTCGACTCCGACGGCAAGGTCGTCAAGGTGGTCGCCGAGAAGCGCGACGGACTGGAGTTCACCAACGTGGACGCCGTGGCCGATGAGCTGATCGCCTCCCTGAAGGGCTCCAGCCCCCTCGAGATCGCCTTCGAGACCAAGACGGTCGAGGCCGAGGTCGAGCAGGTCAAGGCCCCCGAGGAGGAGTCCGAGGAGGAGAAGTCCGAGGAAGAGAAGTCCGAGGACGACGGGAAGGCGCAGGAGGAGAAGGCACCCGCTCCCACCGGTGAGAAGTGGATCGACGTCGACCTCAGCGCCAAGACGGTCACCGCCTACGTGGGTGAGACCCCGGTGTGGGGCCCCCGCTCGATGGTGGACGGCAAGGAGGGCTACGAGACCGTCACCGGTTCCTTCGAGATCTACCTGCGCTACGACCGCCAGGACATGACCAACGCGAACTACTACCCCGAGGGCCACCCGAAGTACTACTACACCCCGGACGTCCCGTGGGTGCAGTACTTCCACAACGGGTACGGCTTCCACGGTGCCCCGTGGCGCTCCTCTTTCGGGTACTCCGGGTCCCACGGCTGCATCAACATGCCGGTGTCCGAGGCGAAGTGGCTGTACGACTGGGCCTCGATCGGCACCCGCGTGGAGGTCCACTACTGATCCGGAGCTGAGGCTGGGCCGGCCGCCGGCACAGCCCGGCGAGTCCAGCAGAGGGACGGGCCCGTACCGCAGGATCCTGCGTTACGGGCCCGTTCTTCTCGTCGGTGGGACGGCAGCCGGCTCGCTCAGGTGCGCGCCTCGAGCGGGATGACCAGCTCGGGCTTCCAACCGTTCCCGTCGGCGCGGATGATGGCGCACAGACGCCCGTCCCCGTCCAGGGCCGCCGTGCGCATCTGCTCCCCTCCGCGGTCGGTCTCCCGATCGATCCGGCGGCCGTCGGCGAGCAGCCGCGCCTTCGACTCGTCCACCGTCACGGTGGGCAGCACCTGGGAGGCCGTCTCCCCCAGCCCGCGCAGCGGCAGCTCGACATCGTCCCCTTCTCCGCGGCCCGGGACATGGACCGCATGGTCCACGTCGAAGGGTCCCACCGCGATGCGCCGCAGCGCGGTGAGGTGGCCACCGGTGCCGAGGGCGGCACCGAGGTCGCGGGCCAGTGCGCGCACGTAGGTGCCCGAGGAGCACGTGACCACGGCATCGAGGTCCAGGTGGGGGCCGTCGGCGCGGCGGCCGGTGATCTCGAAGCGGTCGATCCGCACGGGCCGGGCAGCCAGTTCGACGTCCTCCCCGGCGCGGGCACGGGCATAGGCGCGCTTGCCGTCCACCTTGATCGCGCTGACGGTGGAGGGCACCTGCTGGATGTTCCCGCGCAGCGCCAGCAGCGTCCGCTCCAGGGCGTCGGGGTCGATGCCGGAGGCGTCGTGCTGCTCCCCGAGCGGTTCGCCCTCGCGATCATCGGTGGTGGTGGCGCGTCCCAGCCGGATGGTGGCCAGGTAGGTCTTGTCCAGGCCCACCAGGTGGGTGAGCAGCCGGGTGCCCTGGCCCACGCCGAGCACCAGCAGGCCGGTGGCCATGGGGTCGAGCGTGCCGGCGTGTCCCACCTTCTTCGTGCCCAGCAGCCAGCGCACGCGTGCGACGACGTCATGGCTGGTGCGGTCGGGGGCCTTGTCGACCAGCAGGACGCCGTGGGGTGCGCCCGTGGGTGCGGGATCGCCCCCACGGATGGGGCTCATCGGCGTGCGGGCGGTCACGGACGCGAAAAGTCCGCGCCGTCCTCACGGTCCTCGTCGTGCTCCTCGACCTCGGAATCCTCCTCCGCCTCGAGGTCGCGGGGCGTGCGGTACGGATCCGCCTCCCCGGCGTAGGTGGCGCCCTCCTTGGCCTTCAGCAGCGCGGCGTCGCGGGTGCGGGCCTCGGCCAGCAGCTCCTCGATGGCGCGGGCGCTGTCGGGGATCGCGTCGGGGACGAACTCGAGGGTCGGGGTCAGGCGCACGCCGGTCTGCTTGCCCACCTCGCGGCGCAGGATGCCGGTGGCGCTGGCGAGGCCCGCTGCCGTGCCGGCACGGTCCTCGTCGTCACCGAAGACGGTGTAGAACACGGTGGCGTGCTGGAGGTCTCCGCTCACGCGCACGTCGGTGATGGTCACGAAGCCCAGGCGGGGGTCCTTGATCCGCTTGTCGATCGTGGTGGCCACGATCTCCTTGATGCGGTCGGCCAGGCGCAGGGCGCGGGGGTTGTCGCTCATGTCAGGAGGTCCTCTCATCGGTGCCGACAGCGGCGAGCTGATCGGACTGGGGGTGGTCGTGGGGGACCGCGAGCAGCACGTCGCGGTCGATGGACTGGTCCACGCGGTGCCGGAAGGCGCCGTCCGCGCTGATGACGCGCAGCCCCGCCCCGGCGAGGGCCGCGCGCGCCTCCGCGTGGGACAGGGTGCGGCGGTTGATGGCCAGGGCCATCCCGCCGCCGTCGCGCAGCAGGGACCGCCAGCCAGGGGCGGCCTCGGTGAGGAAGTCGAGCGGGGAGCGCTGCCAGCCGGCGGAGGAGCGCCCTCCGTGCTGGATGCCGTAGGGCAGGTCCCCGACGATGGCGTCGACGCTGCGGGCGGGCAGCAGGTAGGGCAGCTCGCGGGTGTCGCAGCCGTACACGGTCAGGCGCTGGCCGCGCCCCTCCCGCTGCGTCTGCTTGTCGGGGGCCAGCTCCGCGTCGATGCGAGTGCCCAACTGCCTGCCGCGCAGGGTGAGGCGACCCTCGGTGACGGTGTGCTTGTAGCGGTGGGTGCGCAGCCACGTGCTCAGGAACGCGCGGTAGGCCTCGACGTCCTTGCGGTCGATCTCGGCGCCGAGGGGGCTGAGCCCCAGGCGCAGGGCGCGGTTCACGGTGGTGCCGCGGCCGCACAGGGGGTCCAGGAGGGTGAGGCTGCCGTCCGCCAGGCTGCTGCGGCGGGTGGACAGCGCGCACGCCAGGTTCACCAGCAGCGCGGTGAACTGCTCGTTCGTCTTGCCCGGGTACTTCAGGACGGTCTCGAGATCGTCGGGGTGGCGCAGCGGCACCGGCAGCTCCACAGGACGCAGCAGGGGCCCCGCCTGTCCGGGGGCCTCCGGGACGGACTCGAGAACCCCCAGGGTGGAGGACAGCGATCCAAGCAGCTGCAGGGCGGGACCCTCACCCAGGTCCGCGCCCTCGATCCGCAGGGCGTCCATGCCGCCCACCGTGTGCTCGTACACGTCGATGGACCGGCCCAGGTGGGCACCGAGCACCCAGCGGGCCTCCGCGACGGCCAGGTCGCCGGAGCGGGACGCGTAGACGCGATTGGCCGACGGGGCGCGCAGCACCGTCACCGTGCTGGTCATCGCGACTCACCTCCCGACGGGGAGCGGCCGGGCACCGCGCGGGTGCCCGGCCGTCCTCGGATCAGCTGCGGGGCTTCTCCTGCATCTCGTAGGTGGTGATCACGTCACCGACCTGGAGGTCGTTGAACGAGCCCAGGTTGATGCCGCACTCGTAGCCCTCGCGCACCTCGGTGACGTCGTCCTTGAAGCGACGCAGTCCCGCGATCTCGAGGTTCTCGGTGATGACCACCCCGTCGCGCGTGATGCGGGCCTTGCCGCCGCGCTTGATGAGGCCGCCACGCACGATGGAGCCGGCGATGTTGCCGAACTTGGAGGAGCGGAAGATCTCGCGGATCTCCGCCGAGCCCAGCTCGACCTCCTCGTACTCCGGCTTGAGCATGCCGGTGAGGGCCTGCTCGACCTCCTCGATGGCGCGGTAGATGACCGAGTAGTACTTGATCTCCACGCCCTCGCGGTCGGCGTACTCGGCGTTCTGGCCCTCGGCGCGCACGTTGAAGCCGATGATCACGGCGTCCGAGGCGACGGCCAGGTTGATGTTGTTCATCGTGATGGCGCCGACGCCGCGGTCGATGATGCGCAGCTGCACCTCATCGCCCACGTCGATGCCCAGCAGGGACTCCTCCAGCGCCTCGACGGAGCCGGCGGCGTCGCCCTTGAGGATGAGGTTGAGGGTCTCCACCTTGCCCTCGGCCATCGACTTGGTGATGTCCTCGAGGCTGATGCGCTTGCGGGCCTTGGACAGGGCCGCGGCGCGCTTGGCCGCCTCGCGCTTCTCGGCGATCTGGCGGGCGGTGCGCTCGTCCTGGGCGACCAGGAAGGAGTCACCGGCGCCGGGCACCGAGGTCAGGCCCAGCACCTGCACGGGCCGTGAGGGCCCGGCCTCCTCGATGTTGGCGCCGTTCTCGTCGAGCATGGCACGGACGCGGCCGTGGCCGGTGCCGCAGACGATCGCATCGCCCACGCGCAGGGTGCCCTGCTGCACCAGCACGGTGGCCACGGGGCCCCGACCGCGGTCCAGGTTCGCCTCGATGGACACGCCACGCGCATCCTTGTCGGGGTTGGCGCGAAGGTCCAGGGCGGCGTCCGCGGTCAGCAGCACGGCCTCCAGCAGCGCGTCGATGTTCTGGTTCTCGCGGGCCGAGACGTCCACGAACATCGTGTCGCCGCCGTATTCCTCGGCGATCAGGTTGTACTCGGTCAGCTGCTGGCGGATCTTCTGCGGGTTCGCCTCGGGCTTGTCGATCTTGTTGACCGCCACCACGATCGGGACGTCCGCTGCCTGGGCGTGGTTGAGCGCCTCGATGGTCTGCGGCATCACGCCGTCATCCGCCGCGACCACCAGGATCGCGATGTCGGTGACCTCGGCACCGCGGGCACGCATGGCGGTGAACGCCTCGTGGCCCGGGGTGTCGATGAAGGTGATCGCCCGGTCCTGGTCCTCGTGCTCCACCTGCACCTGGTAGGCGCCGATGTGCTGGGTGATGCCACCGGCCTCGCCCATGTGCACCTTGGAGGAGCGAATGGTGTCCAGCAGGCGGGTCTTGCCGTGGTCGACGTGACCCATCACGGTCACCACCGGCGGGCGGGGCAGACGATCCTCGTCGTCCTCGTCCTCCAGCTCGGCATCGAGGTCGATGTCGAACTGCTCGAGCAGCTCGCGCTCCTCGTCCTCCGGGGAGACGATCTCGATCTTGTAGCCGAGCTCCTCCCCCAGCAGGTGGAAGGTGTCCTCGTCCAGGGACTGGGTGGCCGTGGCCATCTCTCCCATCGCGAACAGCACGGTGATGAGCGAGGCGGGGTTGACGTCGATGCGATCGGCGAAGTCCGTCAGGGACGCGCCGCGACGCAGGCGGATCGGGGTGGAGCCGTCACCGCGCGGGATCTGCACGCCGCCCGGTGCGGGCGCCTGCATCTGCTCGAACTCCTGGCGCTTGGCGCGCTTGGACTTGCGGGAGCGAGCCGGCTTGCCGCCGCGTCCGAAGGCGCCCTGCGTGGCACCGCGACCACCGCGGCCACCGCGGGGACCGCCACCGGGGCCGCCTCCCGGACGTGCGCCGGGACCGCCGCCGGGGCGGCCGCCGCGGCCACCGCGACCGCCGCCGTCGGAGGGACGTGCATCGGCCAGACCGCCGTGGGAGTGCTGGCGCATGATGCCGGGGGTGGGCATGCCGGGGCGGCCGGCGGGACGGGGGCCGCCCGGACGGGGAGCTCCCTCACGCTGAGGACGGCCGCCCAGCTCGCCGCGCTGCTGCGGGCGCGGGCCGCCGGGACGCGGCATGCCCTGCGAGGACGCGAAGGGGTTGTTGCCCGGGCGGGGGCCACCGGGGCGCGGTCCGCCGGGGCGGGGTGCGCCGTCGCGCGACGGACGCCCGCCCTGCTGGCCGCGGCCACCGGGACGGGGCATGCCCTGCGAGGACGCGAAGGGGTTGTTGCCGGGGCGGGCGCCGCCGGGGCGCGGAGCGGGGCGCTCACCGCCTGGCTTGGGAGCCGCAGGGCGCTGGCCACCGGGCTTCGGCGCGGCGGAGGTGGAGTCGGAGTCCGCCGGGCGCTGCTGATCGGCATCGGCCCCGGGCGCGGGGGCCGAGGGCTTCTTCGCGGGAGCGGCGGGACCCGGCTTGGCCGGTGCCTCGGACGCGGGGGCCGAGTCGCCGGGCGCGGGGACCGGCTTCTTCTCGGTCGGCTCCGACGCAGCGGGCTTGCCCGCGGCCGGACCGGGCTTCTGCCCGGGCTTGGCGGGCGCCTTGGCTCCCGGCTTGGGGGCGCCGCCCGGCTTGGGGGCGCCGGCGCTCTTGGCGGGGGCGTCGTCACCGGAGGCGGCAGGGAACTCACTGCGCAGTCGGCGGGCGACGGGGGCCTCGATGGTCGACGAGGCGGAACGGACGAACTCGCCCATGTCCTGCAGCTTCTGCAGAACGACCTTGCTCGGCTGTCCGAGCTCCTTGGCGAGCTCGTGGACGCGGACCTTAGCCACATTTCTCCTGTCTCGGTCCGGCCGACAAGAGGGCGCGGACCATTAACTCCTGAGGGTGCTCATGATCGAGTACTCATCGGATGTCCATGGGTTCTTCTACCTTTTCCACTGAAGGGTGGGATCGGGATCCTCGAGGTCCCGGGCCAGCAGCCCGGTGTCGACCGCACCCCGGAAGGACCGGGGCAGGCCGCCTCGCCGCAGGGCGAGGTCGAGGCACGACGCGTCGGGGTGGAGCCACGCTCCGCGACCGGGGGCCGACCGACGGGGGTCGACCCGGACGCGAGGGGTGGCGCCGTCGGGAGCGGGCTCCCGGACCAGACGCACCAGCTGATCGCGCGGGGCGACCTGACGGCAGCCCACGCAGGTGCGCTCGGGGCGGCGGGGGGCGGGGTGGGCCACCTCGACTCCACCTCCGTTCCGAGCACGACCGGCGATGCCATCACGGCGACCCGGGACGGACCCCCGCTGTGCCACCACCGGCTGAACAGCCTCTCCAGTGTAGCGGAAGGGCTCCGGCGCGACCTCACCGGGGAGGTGTGGGACACAGTCGGCGGTGCCCGGCGGGTGCGCCCCGTCCCACACGGGCAGGCGCGAGCGTCCGGGATCAGGCCGCGCCCGAGGAGTCGGGGCCGATGTCGATCTTCCAACCGGTGAGCTTCGCGGCGAGGCGGGCGTTCTGGCCGTCCTTGCCGATGGCGAGGGAGAACTGGTTCTCCGGCACCAGGGCACGTACCTCCCTGCCCACCTCGTCCACCACGGTCACGGAGGTCACACGGGCGGGCGAGAGGGCGTTGGCCACATAGGCAACCGGATCCTCGTCGAAGTCGACGATGTCGATCTTCTCGCCGCCCAGCTCGTTCATCACCGCGCGCACCCGGGCGCCCATGGGTCCGATGCAGGCGCCCTTGGCGTTGACGCCCGGGACCGCGGCGTGCACCGCCATCTTGGTGCGGTGGCCGGCCTCCCGGGCCAGGCCCGCGATCTCGACGGTGCCGTCGGCGACCTCGGGCACCTCCAGGGCGAACAGGCGCCGCACCAGGTTGGGGTGGGAGCGGGACAGCGTGATCTGCGGACCCTTCGGGCCGCGGCGCGCCTCGATCACGTACGCGCGCAGCCGCCTGCCATGGGGGTACTCCTCACCGGGCACCCGCTCGTGCGGGGGCAGGACCGCTTCGACGTCGCCCAGGTCCACCATCACCATGCGCGGGTCCCGGCCCTGCTGGATGATTCCGGAGACAATGTCCTCGGTGCGATCGGCGAACTCCCCCAGCACCGCTTCGTCCTCGAGGTCGCGGATGCGCTGGAAGATCACCTGGCGGGCGGTCGAGGCGGCGACGCGACCGAAGTTCTCCGGGGTGTCGTCCCATTCCTCGACCACGGTGCCGTCCTCGGCGAACTCCCGGGCGATCACCGAGACCTGGCCGGTCTTCTCTTCGATGACCACCTCGGAGGTGCGCACCGGGTGGTCGGTGTGCATGTAGGCGGCGTGCAGCGCCTGGCGGATCGCGTCCAGCAGGACGGGCAGGCGGATGTCCCTCTCACGTTCGAGCGCGCGCAGGGCGCCCATGTCGATGTCCATCTCAGCTCTCCTTCGGTGCGGCGGCCGGATCGACGTCGACCTCGTCGACGCCCTCCGAGCCGGTGGTGATCGTGTCGGCCTCCGCGATCAGCTGGTCGAGGTCCGCCGGTGGGTCGAACTCGATCTGCACCCGGGCGGAGGCCACCTCGGCCAGGGGGATCAGCAGCTGTGCGGGCGTGCCCGCGGGCAGCCGGCGCGGGCGGCCACGGTCGTCGGTGCCGGGCTCGGGACGCAGCACGATCACGGGCTCGCCCTCAGCGGTGCCGGAGCTCGGCGCGGAAGCGGAGCTCTGCTCCCGCACGGCGAGCACCCGGGCTCGATGCTCCGTGCCGTCGGCGGTGCGCAGCAGGACCAGCCTGCCGCGGGCGCGGCGGAAGTGACGTGCGGTGGTGAGGGCCCGGTCCACGCCGGGGGTGGTGACCTCGAGCACGGACGGTCCTGATCCGATCAGGGAGCCGTCGGCGTCGATCAGCTCGCTGAGGGCGCTGGAGGCCTCGGCCACGGTGTCGAGATCGGCGCTGCCGGTGCGGTCCTCGGGCAGGTCCACCACCAGGCGCACCTGGGTGGTGCCGCTGCGGGGCCGTACCACCAGGTCCTCCAGCACGAGATCGAAGCGCTCCAGGACCTCGGTGGCGGCCTGCCGCAGTGCGGAGTGCTCCTCGGACGTGCTCATCGCTCGATCCCCCTCCTCCACGCACACCACGGCCGCGGCTCGATTGTCAGTCCCCACCGCCGGTGGCCGGGGTGGGCACGATCCAGGATAGTGCGCCGGGCCGGGTTCCGCTCCCTCGCGGCCCCTGTGCTGCGGCCCTCAGGCGTGACTGGCGGGCTCGATGCGAGAATCAGCTGGTGCCCAACACGTCCCGTCCTGCCTCCGCCGCCTCTCGCCCCTTTCCAGCGATGAGTCGGCGCACGGTGTTCGCGCTGGCAGCAGGGAGCGTCCTGGGGATCACGGCCTGCGGTCCCGTGCGCGTGGGAGGCCCAGCCGAGTACACGCCTCCCCCGCCCGGCATCGATGACCTGTACCGGGTCGACCTGCTCGCGCTGCTGGACCGCACGGTCGCCTCGACGGAGGCGCTGCGGGATCGGGCCGGGGCCGGGACCGGCGCGAGCGACGGAGGTGGCGAGCCGGCCCCGGTGCCCCCGGACGTCGGGGTCACCGATGCCCTGGCGGCGCTGTCCCGCGCACTGCCGGTGCAGCGCGAGGCGCTGCTGACCGGCGCACAGGCCGAGCGGGAGTCGGAGCAGGCGGAGGACCCGGATCCCCACGCCACTACAGCGCCCGCTCCCACCGCCACGGCCACCGACCTGGCGGGTCTGATCGCACTGCTGGTGGAGCTGAGGGAGCTGTGCGTGGACGCGGCTCGTCAGGTCTCCGGATCCCTGGCCCGCCCCGTGTGCGCACTCGGCGCCCACACCACGTGGGCGGCGGCGCGACTGCACCGGACCAGCGGGCAGGGCGAGGTCCCCGGGCCGCGGGCGGCGGAGGACATCGCGCCCACGCGTGCGGTCCCGCAGCAGGATCCGCCCTCGATCGGTGCCGAGAGCGACTACCACCAGTACATCGAGGCGGCCCAGGAGCAGGAGTGGTACACCGCCTACGTCCACGAGGTGCTCGCGGCGAGCGCCGAGGGGACCGCGCGCGAGGACCACCTGACAGCGGTGGAGGAGCATCGCGCCCGGGCCGATGCGCTGCTGACCATCGCGACGGAGGATGGGGCCCCGCCGGTGGAGCGGCAGGCGGTGTACCCGCTGCCGGGCGGCACGCTCTCCGGCCGCAGCGCAGCACAGTTGCCGAGTCTCCTCTCGGAGGCTCTGCTGGTGGGGCACGTCTCGCTGGTGGGCGCAGCGCCGTTCGAGCGGCGCGCCGTCTCGATCGAGGCGGCGATGGCGGAGGCGGGTGTGCTCGCGTCCCTGGTGGGCAGGCTGGAGCCGCTGCCGTCCATGGCCC
>NZ_JAMBDS010000018.1:0-48182 GCF_025143785.1 Brachybacterium sp. p3-SID1565 | reverse complement strand
GATTTCCGAGGAAGGTCACTGTGAGCACCACTGACGTCACGCCCGAAGCTGCGGAAGCGCCCACCGGCTCCATGAAGCGCAGCGGTCGTCGGTTCGGCGACAGCGTGTTCTCCAATCTCTCCATCGGCTCCGGCCTGCTGATCTTCCTCACCCTGGCCGCCGTGGCGATCTTCCTGACCCTCGAGGCGTGGCCCGCCATCCGGGCCAGCCAGGAGTTCGAGGGGACCGCCGAGTTCTCCCTGATCGAGTACACGGCGCCGTACGTGTTCGGCACCGTGCTGGCCGCTGTGATCGCGCTGATCATGGCGATCCCGATCTCGATGCTGATCGCGCTGTTCATCTCCCACTACGCGCCGCGCAAGATGGCCCAGGGCCTGGGCTACATGATCGACCTGCTGGCGGCCGTGCCCTCGGTGGTCTACGGCCTGTGGGGCGGCATCTGGCTGGTGCCCAGGCTCGAGCCGCTGTACATGTTCCTCAACAGCACCTTCGGCACCTGGCCGCGCTGGCCGGGTTTCCTGCCGTGGGTGGGCGGGGAACCGGTCGTCGCCCTGTTCGCCGGCGATCCCACCGCCCCCATGCGCAACCTGGCCTCGGCATCCGTGGTGCTCGCCGTCATGGTGCTGCCGATCATCACCGCGATTGCCCGCGAGGTGTTCCTGCAGACCCCCCGCCTGACCGAGGAGGCCGCCCTGGCCCTCGGTGCCACCAAGTGGGAGGTCATCAAGACGGTCGTGCTTCCCTTCGGGCGCAGCGGCGTGGTCGCCGCCTCCATGCTGGGCCTGGGCCGCGCGCTCGGCGAGACCATGGCGGTGCTGATGATCCTGGCCCCCGGCGCCACGTTCTCCTGGCACATCCTCGAGGTGGGACGGCACCAGTCGATCGCCGCCAACATCGCCTCGCGCCAGGCCGAGGCCTCCGGGGTCGACATGTCCCTGCTGATCTTCACGGGCCTGGTGCTGTTCGTCCTGACGTTCATCATCAACGCCATCGCCCGTGCCATCGTCGCCCGCAGCGGCCCGAAGAGCTGAGGTCACCATGAGCACCGCCATCGACAACGAGACCCCGACGATGATGCGCTCCAGCGGGGAGCGCCGCCTGCCGTGGTACCACCTGGTCTTCACCGGTCTGGTCGGCGCGGCCATCGCAGCCGTTCTCCTGCTGGCGCTGGACGCCTTCTCGATCGCCTCGATGCTGATCCTGGGATTCATCCTGCACCTGGTGATGGGCTACCTGTACTCGCTGGTGCGCGAGGGCCGCCGCTGGGCGATGGACCGCCTGATGATGCTGATCGTCATCGGCGCGTTCGCACTGGCGATGTTCCCCCTGGTCTCGCTGCTGTGGGAGGTGATCTCCCGCGGTGGTGCCCGCGTCATCGCAGCCTCACCCACGCCCTTCGCCTTCTGGACCAACGACATGTCCGGCATCATCGGCGGCGCGGACGCGGGTGGCGTGCTGCACGCGACCATCGGCACCCTGCTGATCACGCTGTGGGCCTCGGTCATCTCCATCCCGATCGGCCTGTTCACCGCGATCTTCCTGGTGGAGTACGCCGATCAGGGCTGGCGCCGGGTGCTGGGCAAGGGCGTCACCTTCCTGGTGGACGTGATGACCGGCATCCCCTCGATCGTGGCAGGCCTGTTCGGCCTGTCGTTGTTCTTGGCGTTCCTTCCGGACGGCCAGCAGGGCGTGCGCATGGGCATCATGGGTTCGGTGGCCCTGTCGCTGCTGATGATCCCCACCGTGGTGCGCTCCAGCGAGGAGATGCTGCGCCTGGTGTCGATGGACCTGCGCGAGGCCGCGTATGCCCTGGGCGTGCCGAAGTGGCTGACCATCGTGCGCGTGGTGCTGCGCACCGCAGTGGCCGGTCTGGCCACCGGCATCACCCTGGCGATCGCCCGCGTGATCGGCGAGACCGCGCCCCTGCTGCTGACGGTGGGCATGGTGACCTCCATCAACTGGAGCATGTTCGACGGTCGCATGGCCACGCTGCCCACGTACATCAACCAGCAGTACCGCAACGGCAGCGCCAACTGCATGAATGACACCGTCACCAACCCGGTCAACCAGGAGGTGTACGCATGCTCGGTCACCACGAACATCGACCGCGCCTGGGCGGCGGCCCTCACCCTGATCATCATCGTGATGGTGCTGAACATCATCGCGCGTCTGGTCAGCCACTACTTCTCTCCGAAGATCAGCCGCTGAGCTGACGCCCTCCAGCGAAAGGAACTGCGATGGCCGCACCTCTGCCCATCACCGTCGAGGACCTCAACATCTACTACGGCGACTTCCTGGCCGTGGAGGACGTCAACGTCCAGATCATGCCGCGCTCGGTGACTGCCCTGATCGGCCCCTCGGGCTGCGGCAAGTCCACCTTCCTGCGCACCCTGAACCGCATGCACGAGGTGATCCCCGGTGCATACGCCAAGGGCCGGGTGCAGATCGACGGTGAGAACATCTACGACCCCCGCGTGGACCCGGTGAACGTGCGCCGGCGCGTGGGCATGGTGTTCCAGAAGGCGAACCCGTTCCCGACCATGTCGATCCGGGACAACGTGCTGGCCGGAGTGAAGCTCAACAGCCGTCGCCTCGCGAAGAAGGACGCCGACGAACTGCTGGAGAGCTCACTGCGCGGCGCGAACCTGTGGGAGGAGGTCAAGGACCGTCTGGACAAGCCGGGCCTGGGCCTGTCCGGCGGTCAGCAGCAGCGTCTGTGCATCGCCCGCACCATCGCGGTCAAGCCCGAGGTGGTGCTGATGGACGAGCCGTGCTCGGCCCTCGATCCGATCTCCACCCTCGCTATCGAGGATCTCATCCACGAGATGAAGCAGGACTACACGATCGTGATCGTCACCCACAACATGCAGCAGGCCTCCCGCGTCTCGGACCGCACCGGCTTCTTCAACATCGCCGGCACCGGCAAGCCGGGCCACCTGATCGAGATCGATGACACCGAGAAGATGTTCACCAACCCGGCGCACAAGCAGACCGAGGACTACATCTCCGGTCGCTTCGGCTGATCGACGTACTGCGAGGGACGAGCGGTAGGAGATCAGCCAGACGGACAGGGCCTGTTCGAGGTACTGCGAGGGACGAGCGGTAGGAGATCAGCCAGACGAACTGGGTCTGATCGACGTACTGCGAGGGACGAGCGGTAGGAGATCAGCCAGACGAACGGGGCCTGTTCGAGGTACTGCGAGGGACGAGCGGTAGGAGATCAGGCAGACGGACAGGGCCTGACACCCGGATGGTTCGTTCAGCGGTCCGACGACGGCCTGCGACCACGGTCTGACATCGGCCCCGGGAAATGGCTCCCGGGGCCGACGCGTGCCTGGGGGGACCCCAGCCAGGCTGGGTTCCATGAACACAGCATCACTGACCGCCTTTCCTTCTGGGTCCACCGGTCCCACGCCCGCAGCCACCTCCGCAGCCGTGCACCACGGCACCCCCGCTCCGCTCGCCGATCCGCGCCCGGTTCCCGTGCTCAGTGCTCGTGGCCTGGTCAAGAGCTACGGCGAGGGTGGCGCCGGCACCGTCGCCCTGGACGGCGTGGACCTCGACATCGCCCGTGCCGACTCGATCGCGGTGATGGGACCCTCCGGCTGCGGCAAGACCACGCTGCTGCACACCCTCGCCGGGATCCTCCGCCCCACCTCCGGCACCGTCCTGCACGACGGCACCGACCTGGCCTCCCTGAGCGATCGCCGCCGTACGCGCCTGCGCCGCAGCGCCTTCGGCTTCGTGTTCCAGGACGGGCAGCTGCTGCCCGAGCTCACCGCCACCGAGAACGTGATGCTCCCGCGCATGCTGGGCGGCATCCACCGCGGTGCCGCTGCCACCGAGGCCCGCAGCTGGCTGGACCGCCTGGGCCTGCAGGGCATGCACGACCGCAGGCCGGGCCAGCTCTCCGGTGGTCAGGCCCAGCGCGTGGCGATCGCCCGGGCTCTGGCCGGCCGCCCCTCGGTGGTGTTCGCCGACGAGCCCACCGGTGCCCTGGACCAGACCACCGGAAAGGCCGTGCTGCGGGTGCTGGTGCAGGCCTGCCACGACACCGGGGCGAGCCTGGTGATGGTCACCCACGACGCCTCGGTGGCCACGGCCTGCCTCCGCACCGTCGCCATGCGTGACGGTCGCATCGAGCGCGAGTTCCACCGCCCGACCGACGGGATCGGAGGTGTGCGATGACCGCCCTGGTCTCCGCAGCGCCCTTGCTGCTGCGCCGTCGCGGCGCCCTCGCCGACGCCCTGCCGGTGATCGCCTTCACCGCGGCCACCGCCATCATCGCCACCGTGATCGGGGGCGCCGCGGCCTTCGCCCGCCGCATCCCCGCCGACACCAGTGGCCCTCTCACCGGTGAAGCCGAACTGATGCCGCTGCTGATGCTGTGCGCCGTGTTCGCCTCCGTCCTGCTGGTGCCCAGCGCCATCGCTCTGGGCGGATCCGCCGCCCGGCTCTCCCTGGCCCGGCGCGAGCGCGACCTCGCCGCCATGCGCCTGGTCGGAGGCACCACCGCCCAGGTAGGGGGCATCGCCGTCCTCGACGTGGCCGCCCAGGCCCTGCTGGGTGCCGCGGCCGGTGTGGTGCTGCACATGCTGGTGGCACCTCCGCTGACCGCGCTGGACTTCGGGATCACCCCCTTCACCGTGGGGGAGCTGCTGTTGCCCTGGTGGGCCTATCCGCTGCTGATCGCCGGTGTGGTGCTGCTGGCGGCTGCCTCGGGCGCGGTGTCCCTGGCCGGGGTGGTGCTGAGCCCCCTGGGGGTGGCTCGTGAGTCCCGCACGGTGCGGATGTCCGTGCTGCGCCTGCTGATCTGGGCGGTGGTGATCGTCGGCTTCGTGGCCTTCATGCAGATCATGCCGATGATGGACGCCGACGGCTCGGCGCTCGGCATGCTGATCGCCATCGGCTTCGTGGCCCTCATCGTGGCCGGCATGAACGTCGTCGGTCCGTTCCTGGTGTGGATCGTCGCCCGGATCACGGCGGCCCTCGCCCCCACCCCGGCCCTGCTGGTGGGCGCGCGCCGTCTGGCCGCAGACCCCCGCGCCGGGTGGAGGGCAGTCTCCGGGATCACCTTCGCGATGGTCATCGCCGGGTTCCTCACCATCATCGCCACCATCGAGCCCTCCACGCCCGGGGACCAGATGCTGGCCACCGCCCTGCACACCGGCGGTCTGCTGACCCTCGGGATCGCTGCCGTGCTCGCTGCGGTCACCACGGGGGTGGCGCACACCGCCCGGGTGATCGACCACGCCCCGCGGATCCGGGCCCAGCACATCGCCGGTGCCGAGGTGCCCCAGCTGCACCGCGCCCGCCTCGCGGAGATCACACTGCCGGTGCTGCTGAGCTCCGTGGTGGCCACCTTCACTGCCGGCCTGGTGCTGCTGACCGTGTTCGGCGGGGGAGCGGCCGATGTGCGCACCGCAGGGCTGTACTTCCTCGGGGTGATCGGGGCCTACGCCATGGTGATCGCCGCCGTGGTGGTCTCGGCGCCCGTGGTGCGGCGAGCGGCACTGCGCGCCGCCTGACACCGGGGCCCATGCCATGACCGCGTCGATGCGGGACCCGGGGCCACGACCGCGGCATCCTGCACCGTGCCAGGAGGGTCTCATGGCTGGTGGGTGCGGCGCGTAGGGTGGACGACATGGAAATCGAGACCGTCGCCCCGACCGAGGTGCCGGAGGGCGCCCAGCTGATCGACGTGCGCGAGCAGGCCGAATGGGATGCCGGGCATGCACCCGGTGCCCAGCACCTGCCGGCGAGCTCCCTGCTGGAGAAGCTCGGGGAGCTGCCCGAGGACGGCGACCTGTACATCGTGTGCCGCTCCGGCGGTCGCAGTGTCCAGGTCACCCAGTGGCTCAACGGCAACGGCTATGACGCCATCAACGTGCGCGGCGGCATGGACCAGTGGTTCGAGTCCGGCCTGCCCATGGAGTCCGATGGGGATGCAGAGCCGTACGTGCTCTGAACCTCGCGGCTCGATGAACGGCCGCGGGCCACGTGTGCTGGCAGCCGAGGCTCGCTCCGGGTTCGGCCCTCAGGTGCTGATCACGTCGCGCAGCAGCGCGTAGCCCACGAACGCCACCACGTCCAGCAGGGTGTGGGCGATGATCAGCGGCATGGTGCGGCGCGTGCGCCGGAACCACTCGGCGAACACCACCCCCATCAGCATGTTGGCCAGTCCCGGCCCGATCCCCTGGTACAGGTGGTACGCGCCGCGCAGCAGCGCCGAGGTGGCGGTGATCGCCACCGGCTGCCAGCCCATCTGCTCCAGCCGCAGCACCAGGTACCCGGCAACGATCACCTCCTCCACGAGCGCGTTCTTCAGCGCGTGGAGGATCAGCACCGGCACCGTCCACCAGTGCTGGTCCAGGGCGGCGGGGATCACCTCGAGGGTGGCCCCCAGGGCCCGGCCCAGGTAGTAGATCGCCAGGCCCGGAAGCCCGATGCAGGCCGTCAGTGCGACGCCCCACAGCGCGTCCCGCACAGGGCGCCGCGCATCCATGCCGAGCGCCTGGACGGCCCGGGTGCCGGTCACCGTCAGCAGCAGCAGGACCAGGGCCACGGGGGCAAGGGTGAAGACCGCATCGGCCAGCTGGTACACCAGATCGAACCAGGGCCGCTCGGAGGCGGACCGGTTCAGCGCAGTGCTCTGCTCACTGAGCGGCCCCCGCGTGAACGCGTCGATCAGCGCCATGATCGAGTAGAACGCCGAGCGCCCCAGGGACAGCGCCAGCACCACCAAGATCTCCAGGCCCAGCAGCAGCTGGATACGGGACGGGGCAGAAGAGGAGGCGGCGGGCTGCACGGCCCCATCCTCCCACCGGCCGGCAGGAGTGACCGTGCCGCACCCACCCGTGACCGCGCCGCACCCACCCGTGACCGTGCCGCACCCACCCGTGACCGTGCAACACTCGAGGGATGACCACCGATGCTCCCTCCCAGAACCGTCCCGTCGTCCTGATCACCGGTGCCTCCCGCGGCATCGGCCGCGCCATCGCCCACGAGCTCGCCGCCGATCATCACCTGATCCTCGGCGGCCGCGACCGGGACGCGCTCGAGAGCCTGGTCTCCGAGCTCCCCTCGGCCGAGCCCTTCGTCGCGGACCTCTCCGACCCGGCCTCCCTGGCCGATGCGGTGGGCGCACTGGAGCTGCCCCATGGCCTGGACGGCGTGGTCCACTCCGCCGGGATCCTGGTCAGTGGCACCGTCGAGGAGCTCACCGCCGAGGACTGGACCCGCTCCTTCGCCCTGAACGTCACCGCGGTCGCCGAGCTCACCCGAGGGCTGCTGCCCGCCCTGCGCACCGCCCGCGGCACCGTGGTCACCATCAACTCCGGCTCCGGGTACACCTCGGGCGCGGCCGGCGGGGCCTACAGCGCCTCCAAGTTCGCGCTGCGGGCCCTCACGGACGCCCTGCGCGCCGAGGAGAAGGAGCACGGGGTGCGGGTCTCCTCCGTGCACCCCGGGCGCACCGCCACCGACATGCAGCGAGAGCTGCGCAGCTTCGAGGGCGGCGAGTACCAGGAGGAGGACTACATGCGGCCCCAGACGGTCGCCGCGACCGTGGGACTGGCCCTGCGCCTGCCGGCCGACGCCGCGATCGACTCCCTGTCCGTGCGGCCCCGCTGAGCATGCCCTCCGATTCGGACGTCGTGATCGAAGGAGTGACCATGTCAGCAATCCGTGCCGTGACCGTGATCCTCGAGGACCCCTCCGCAGCGGCGCAGGCCCTGCACCGCACCTTCGGATGGACGGTCGACAGCGACTTCGGCACCTTCGCCTCGCTCGCCCTCCCCACGGGCATCCCCCTGTGGATCAACGCCCCGGCACCAGGGGAGAGCGTCACCGGCCACCTGGTGCTGCACCTGTCGGCCGCCGATGTCGATGCCGCCTTCGGCCAGGCCGTGGAGCGCGGCGCGGTGGCCGTGCGCGAACCGCAGGACATGGACTTCGGGGAGCGGTCCGCCTGCGTCGCCGTCGATGCCGCCCCCGGCCTGGTGTTCGACTTCTCCCGGCCGATCGGCTGAGCGCACCCGCAGCCGGGTCAGCATCCGCGCAGGTCCTCGTCGCAGCCGGGCGCGCCCCGCAGCGCACGGGGAGGACTGCTCTCAGCGGTTCAGCGCCCCCGGCCCGGAGACGGTCGGGTCCCCGGCGATGCGGTACCGCCACGGGAAGCGCTCGGGATGGGAGGCCTCCTCGCGCAGCCCGATGCGCGGGCCGACGGCGAGCCGCGGATGCGGCATGAGGGGTTCCTGACCGGAGCGGCCGACGCCCGGATGCTCCTCATCGACCTGATCCCGCGGATCCGCACGGCCCGTCAGGTGGAACTCGCCGCCGCTGCACAGGTCCAGGCCGTCATCGGCGAAGGTCACGCCGCAGGCGACGGTGGCGCGGCCCGGTCCCCGCGCCAGGTCCCGCTCGCTGCGGCACACCCCGGAGGCACGTCGGCGCTCGAGGGCGATCTCCTGGCCGGCGATCACCTCACCGGCCCGGATCAGGCACCCGGTGGCGGTGCCCTCGGCGTCGGCCACGATGTTCATGCAGGAGTGCAGGCCCATGTGCCGGTACACGTACAGGTGGCCGGGCGGCCCGAACATCGTGGCGTTGCGCGCGGTGCGGCCCCGGTACGCGTGGGAGCCGGGGTCCTGCGCGCCCACGTACGCCTCCACCTCCGTGATGCGCAGCGCCACCCCGCGGCCCACGAGCACGCAGCCCAGCAGCAGCGGCGCCAACTCCAGGGCGGGCCGGTCGAAGAAGGAGCGGGGCAGCGGACGCTGGCCGGGCAGGCCCGGCGGTGTTCCGGGGCCGGCCGCGTGGGAGCCGGCTCTCTCGTAGCCAGGCGAGGTCACTTCATCAGCCGCTTCACGGCCTGCATGATCTCCTCCATCTTGCGGTCCAGCTCCGCGGCGTCACCGGACTGCGCTGCGGCGTGCACGCAGTGGTGCACGTGGTCGTCCACCAGCCCCACCGCGACGGACTGCAGGGCCTTGGTGACCGCGGAGACCTGCGTGAGCACGTCGATGCAGTAGGCATCGTCCTCCACCATGCGGTGCACGCCCCGCACCTGTCCCTCGATCAGCTTCAGCCGGCGCAGGTAGGCGGACTTGGATCCCTGGTAGCCGGGGTCACCGTGCCGGCCGTGGTCGGACTCTGGAGCATGGTTCGAGCCACCGCAGCAGCCGGCGGCACCGGGGCCTCCGACAGGAGCCACCGGACCGGACGAGCCCGCGGGCTCGACGGGAGCCACGGGCGGAATGTCGTCGTTCATCAACTGTCCTCCCCCTCGGCCTGCTCGAGGTGGTCCACCAGGCGGGCCGCGTAGCCGACGTAGGTGTGTGGGGTCAGCTCCAGCAGCCGCTCCCGCTCCGCCTCCGGCAGTCCGAGCCCCTCGATGAACTCGCGCATCGCCGCGCCGTCCACCCGCTGCCCGCGGGTGAGCTCCTTGAGCCGCTCATAGGGGCTGTCCATGCCGTCCACGCCCTGCACCCCCAGGGTGCGCATCACCGACTGCACGGCCTCGCCCAGCACCTCCCAGTTGCCCTCGAGATCGGCGGCCATGGCCTGCCCGTCGACATCCAGGCCGGCCAGCCCCCGACGGATGTTGGAGATCGCCAGCAGGGAGTGCCCGAGCGCCGGGCCGATGTTGCGCTGGGTGGTGGAGTCGGTGAGGTCACGCTGCAGACGCGAGGTGACCAGGGTCTGGGACAGAGAGTCCAGCAGCGCCCCGGAGATCTCCAGGTTCGCCTCCGCGTTCTCGAAGCGGATCGGGTTCACCTTGTGCGGCATGGTGGAGGACCCGGTGCCACCCTGGGCGGAGAGCCGTTGGCGGAAGTATCCCAGGGAGATGTAGGTCCAGATGTCGGTGGCCAGGTTGTGCAGGATCCGGCCGGCGCGGGCCACATCCGCGTACACCTCGGCCTGCCAGTCGTGGGACTCGATCTGCGTGGTCAGCGGGTTCCAGGTGAGCCCCAGGTGCTCCACGAAGCTGCGGGAGACCTGCTGCCAGTCCGTGCCCGGCACGGAGATCGCATGGGCGGCGTACGTGCCGGTGGCGCCGTTGATCTTGCCCAGGTACTCATCGGCCTCGATGCGGCGCACCTGCCGCGCCAGGCGGTGGGCGAACACCGCCATCTCCTTGCCCAGGGTGGTGGGGGTGGCGGGCTGGCCGTGGGTGCGCGAGAGCATCGGCACCTCTGCGGTCTCGCGGGCCAGGGTGGTGAGGTCATCGATCACCTCGCGCAGCGCCGGCAGCCACACCCGCTCGATCGCGCCCTTGATCATCAGCGCGTAGGAGAGGTTGTTGACGTCCTCGCTGGTGCAGAAGATGTGCACCACCTCCGCGAGCGGCTCCAGGGAGGTGCCGGCCAGGCGACGCTTGATGTAGTACTCGATCGCCTTGACGTCGTGGACCGTCTCCTTCTCGATCTCCGCATGCTCGGCGATGCCCTCGGCGCCGAAGTCCTCAGGGATGGCGCGCAGCAGCGCGATCTCGTCCTCGGTGAGTGTGCGCAGGCCGGGGATCGCGCCGGCGTCGAGCAGGTGGATCATCCACTCGGTCTCCACCACCAGGCGGGAGCGGTTCAGGGCCGCCTCGGAGAGGTGATCGACCAGGGGCGCGGCCTGTGCGCGGTAGCGCCCGTCCAGCGGGGTCAGCGCGATCGGCGGAGTGATGTCGGCGAAGGAGTGGGCCATGGGGACCATTGTCCCATCACCTCGGGCCCGGCCGGCCGGGAGGTCCGCACCCCCGAGCGACCGGGTCCAGCTCGCTGCTCAGGCCTCGCGGCGCTCGCCGTCACCCAGCCCGGTCACGGCCTCCACGATCGCCGAGAGCACGCCGATCACGATGCCGGCCAGCAGCGCCCACCAGAAGGAGTCGAACTGCAGGGTCAGCCCGAACTGGGCCGAGATCCAGCTGGTCAGCAGCAGCATCAGGGTGTTGATGACGAGTTGGAACAGGCCCAGGGTGAGGCAGGTGATCGGCAGGGCCAGAAGCGAGAGGATGGGCCGCACGATCGTGGTCACCAGGGCGAGGATCAGGGCGATCGCGCCGATGGTGAGCACCTGGGTGAGCAGCGGGGCGCTGTCGTCGCCCAGGTGCATGCCCGGCAGGATCAGCGCGGTCACCCACAGGGCGAGGGCTGTGACGATGAGTTGTCCTAGGAAGCGCATGGGACCAGTGTCCCAGGTGAGCTCGGTGGAGTGCATGTCCCGAGGCGGTCAGGCATCCCAGGGGTTGACCAGCTCGACCTCCAGATGCTGGAAGTCCCGGGTGTTCCGGGTCACCACGCGCAAGCCGTGAGCGAGGGCGGTCGCCGCGATGAAGCAGTCCCGGTCAGGGCGCGGGTCAGGCACCTGCAGTGCTGCGGCACGCCGTGCCACCAGTTCGTCGACCGCGAGCACTCGGCCGTGGAAGGACTGTCGGACAGCGCCGTCCAGCCATCTGCGCAGGGCAGCGCCCTGCAAGGGATCGCGGCGCTCGAGCCTGCGCACTCCCAGATCCAGCTCGAACATGGTGATGGCGCTCAGGAACAGTGCGGTGGGCTCCTGCTCCCGGAACCATGCCACCACGTTCGTATCAGCAGAGGGCTTCCGGATCTCACTGATGACGTTCGTGTCCAGGAGATGCATCAGAACTCCGGCACCTTCGTGTCGATCCGTGCAGGGGTGAACTCGACATCCACGTCCTCGCTCATCCTGAGCCGGTTGAGGAGATCGTCCATGCCGCCCTGCGTGAGGCGCCTGTACTCCTCGAAGGTGAGGAGGACGAACGCCGGTTCACTGCGATCGGTGATGACGACCGGCCCGTGCGCAGCGGCGCGCTTGGCGGCGCTCACGTCCTGGTTGAACTGGCGAGACGTCACAGTTGTCATAGTGCCCTCCCCGTGATGTAGTTACGTACCTACATTGTTTCGCCCGTGCCGAGCTCCCGCAAGGGGTGCGGCCCTCTGGGAACGGAGGGCCTCGGCGCATACCGTGCATGCATGAGTTCGACTGCTCGGCTGTCCACGATCGTCCGCACCCCGGACGGCCGCGCCCTGCACATATACGGCCTGCGTCGAACCGGGGCGGGTGTGACGTCGACCGGGGAGCCGACCCAGGCGGCGGCCAAGACTCATGCCGTCCCATCCGGGTCGGCCTCGCTCCGCCCCCTGGTGGTGCTGGAATCGGGACTGGGCGTGAGCGGGCGGTTCTGGGGACCCGTGCAACGGGCTCTCGCCGCATCCACGGAGGCCCTGGTCCTGGCCTACGACCGGGCCGGCCACGGGCGCAGCGATCCTGATCCGGCCCCGCGCACCCTGCAGCGCCTGGCCGATGACCTCGAGACCGTGGTCCATGTCGTCCCGCACGACCGCCTGCTGCTGGTGGGGCACTCCTGGGGCGGGCCGATCGTGCGCACCCTCGCCGCCCGCCTCGCCGCCCGAGGCGCCCCACCCGCCGGCGTGGTGCTGGTGGACCCCGCCGACGAGAACTGCGACCTCTACTTCGCCCGATCCACCCGTGCCAGCGGGGTGCTGCAGGACCTGCTGTACATGCCCCTGGCCCTCACCGGGCTGCTGCAGCCGCTGGGCCGCGCCATCCTCGAGGGTCTCCCGTCGGCCGATCGTGACGCCGCGGCCCGCGCCTCCTCCACGCTCGCCGCCGCCCGCGCCACCATCGCCGAGAACCGCATGTTCACCCGCGAGATGCGGGGCCTGCTCAGCTCGCCGCCGGATCTCGGGGAGGCACCCGTGACGATCATCTCCGGCACCTCCACCAGCCAGTTCGACGACCGGATGCGGCGACTGCTGAACGAGGCGCACCGGCTCAGCGCGCAAAGCCTCCCGCGCGGGCATGTGGTGGAGGCGGATCGCTCCGGGCACATGGTGCCGATCACCGAACCGCAGCTGGTGGTGCGCGAGATCCGCGCGCTGCTGGATGCCTGAGACGCCGTTGCTGCCATGCTACCGCCTCGGCATCGCAGCGAGACCGCGGCAGGAACCGTCAGGGAACGTTGGCGCAATCGGGCGCTGCCGCGGCCAGACGGGCATCGAGTGTGAGCAGGCGGCAGCCGATGACGCGTGCCAGCACCACGTACATCGCGTCGTAGGCCGTGAGGTTGTGCCGGAGTGCCCAGACGGCAGGCAGCCGGTCGATCATCGGCACCTGTTCCACACCCAGCTGCTGGAACTCACGGAACGCCCGTAGCGCGTCGTCCTCGGTCAGATGGCCGCCCAAGGACCAGCCCCGCACAACAGAGGCCACCTCGGCGGTGAGGTGCTGGGGTGCGATCAGATCGTGGCCCTCGAGATGCGGAACGGCAGATGCACCCCGAGCAGTGCCGAGCAGGACCTCGGCGACCACCGACGCGTCGACCACGAGGGTCATGCGCTCGGCCGCTGCTGGGCCAGCACAGCTTCTGCCGGTGGAAGCTCACGCCGCCCCCGCTCGGAGATGCGGGCCAGCAGCTCGGCGCGACTGGGCTGCGTGGCCAGCCGCTCGAGCTCGTCGCGCAGGTAGTCGCTCAGCGACTTGCCCTCGAGCGCGGCCTTCGCCTTGAGTGCCCGACTGGTCTCCTCAGGAACATTGCGCACCTGGATCGTTGTCATGCACCAAGCATAGGTGGCATGCAGAGTGCATGCACAGCCCATCCCTCGGCCCGCCCGGTACGGCGATCGCGACCGGGCATAACCTGAGGCCATGACCGCTACACCGCGCTCCGAGTCGATCCGACTGCGCTCCGCGCTGGAGGCGCTGCCCGCCTACGTGGCCGGCAAGCCCGCCGCCAACGGGGCAGGCCCTCGGTTCAAGGTCTCCTCGAACGAATCGCCGTTCCCTCCGCCCGCGGCGGTGCGGGAGGCCGTGATCACCGCGATGGACAGCGCGAACCGCTACCCCGACATGGGTGCGGTGGCCCTGCGGGAGGCGCTCGGTGCCCTGCACGGCGTGGACCCCACGCAGATCGCCGTGTCCACGGGCTCGGTGGCCGTCTGCGGCGATCTGGTGCGCGCCGTCGTCGACCCCGGCGACGAGGTGGTCTTCGCCTGGCGCTCCTTCGAGGCCTACCCGATCCTGGTGGGCTCCCACGGTGGGGTCAGCGTCCCGGTTCCCCTGACCGCCACCTTCGAGCACGACCTCGAGACCATGGCCGCCGCCATCACCGACCGCACCCGCCTGGTGCTGCTGTGCACACCCAACAACCCCACCGGGCCCTCGCTGACCACCGAGCAGATCCGCGTCTTCCTGAGCCGGGTGCCGGAGCACGTGGTGGTGGCCCTGGACGAGGCCTACCGGGAGTTCCACGACCCCGACTCCGTGGCCGAGACCGCCACGATCTTCCGCGACCATCCCAACGTGGTGCTGCTGCGCACCTTCTCCAAGATGCAGGGCCTGGCGGGCCTGCGGATCGGCTACGCCGTGGCCCACCCCCGGCTGGCCCGTGCACTTGGCCAGGTCACCGTGCCCTTCGGAGCGGGATCCCTGGCCCAGGCCGCGGCCCTGGCCAGCTGCGAGCCGGCCGTGATGGCCGAGCTCGAGCAGCGGGCCGCATGGATCCGTGAGGAACGCGCGCGCGTGGCCGATGCACTGCGGGCGCAGGGCTGGGAGCTGCCGGTGAGCCAGGGCAACTTCCTGTACTTCCCGCTGGCCGAGCGCAGCGCGCAGTTCGCCGCCTTCGCCGAGCAGCGCGGCCTGGTGCTACGGGCCTATGGGGTGGACGGCGTGCGTGCCACCATCGCCGAGCAGGAGGCCAACGACCTGCTGATCGACATCTGCGGCCAGTGGCGCGAGCGCGACGCGCAGGCCTGAGAGGCGCCGACGGTCCACGGCAACCCACGGGGGCCGGTACGCCCCGAGCGGCCCTTGGGCGTACCCTCCTGGCGGCGGACCGGCAGGACCGGGCCGGATCGAGGAAGGAGCAGAGCGGATGAGCAGCGTCAGCGCGCCACGTCTGGGAGGCCCGCGGGCCTACGTGGTGTGGATCGCGGCCGTGCTCGCCTACGCCTCGGCAGTGCTGCAGCGCACCACCATGGGTGTGGCCGGACTTGACGCCACCGAGCGCTTCGGCGCCTCCGCCACCATCGTCTCCACCTTCGTGGTGGTGCAGCTGCTGGTGTACGCGCTGGCGCAGGTCCCGGCCGGCCTGCTGCTGGACCGGTACGGCTCCCGGGTCACGCTCACCGCCGGCGCCGTGCTGATGGCCGCCGGTCAGCTGCTGCTGGCCCACGCCGACACCGTCACCGTGGCGATCCTGGCGCGAGTGGTGGTGGGTGCGGGGGACGCCCTCACGTTCTCCAGTGCCATCCGCCTGGTGCCGGCCTGGTTCCCCGCCGCCCGGGTCCCGATCCTCACCCAGCTCACCGGGATCCTGGGCCAGGTGGGGCAGATCGCCTCCGCCGTGCCCTTCGTGATGATCCTGTCCCTGCACGGGTGGACCCCGGCCTTCACCGCCTCTGCCGGGGTGGCGGCCTGCGGAGCGCTGCTGGCACTGCTCCTGGTGCGAGCCACCCCACCCGGGATGCGCCGTCCCACCGTGAAGCAGGACCTTCGGCGCATCCCCCTGGTGCTGGGACGCATCCTCCGTCACCCCGCCACCCAGCTCGGATTCTTCACCCATCTCACCTCCGGGTTCCCCGGGATCGTGTTCTCCATGATGTGGGGGTTCCCGTACCTCACGGCGGGGGAGCGGCTGCCGCTGCCGGTGGCATCCGGGGTGATGACGGTGCTGGTGATCGCGGGCATCGTCTCCGGGCCCGTGATCGGCGCGCTCACCCAGCGCCACCCGCTGCGCCGCTCCACCCTGGTGCTGCTGATCATCGCCACCATCCTGGTGCCGCTGATCGCCCTGGTGCTCTGGCCGGGACCCGCCCCTATGTGGCTGCTGATCGTGCTGGTGGCAGGCCTGGCGATCGGCGGTCCCGGTTCCAACGTGGGCTTCGACTTCCCGCGCACGGACCTGGCCCGGCACCGCCTGGGCACCGCGACCGGTGTGGTGATCATGGGCGGTTTCGTCGGCGGCCTGGTGGCGATCCTGGTGATCGGCCTGGTGCTGGACGCCCTGCGTCCCGACGGTGCCTACGACCTGGAGGCCTTCCGCATCGCCTTCGCGGTGCAGATCCCGCTGATCCTCGCCGGGATCACCGGGATGCTGGTGAGCCGCCGCAACCTGCGCCGCCGCATGGCTGCCCGCGGGCAGGTGGTCCCGCCGTGGCGCGAGGTGTTCCGCAACGGCCGATGGCGGAGGATCTGACCCCCGGTCCGGATGCAGCAGGCCATCCCGGGGGACGCTCGCGGCGTGTCGGCCCGGGAACGATCACTAGGCTGGTCCGCAACCACCCGCCCGGTGCCGCGTGGCCGCGACCCAGCCCCGCAGCCCCGCCTCCACTTCGTCGTCCTTCCAGCTCAGGAGCCTTCCATGACGTTCACTCTCGGCATCGTCGGCATCGGCCAGTTCGGCTCCCACTTCGCGGAGCTGTTCGCCGCTCACCCCGAGATCGACGCCCTCTACGCGGTGGACTCGATCCCCGAGCGGATCGACGCCGTCGAAGCACGCGGTGTGCCGTTCGCCGGGCGCTTCGACACCCTCGAGCAGCTGCTGGACTCCGACGTGGACGCCGTGGCGATCTTCACCCAGCGCTGGACCCACGGCCAGCACGCCCTGGCCGCCCTGCGCGCCGGCAAGCACGTGTACTCCTCCGTGCCGATGGCCATCGAGGAGGAGGAGATCCGTCAGATCACCGAGGAGGTGCAGCGCAGCGGCCTGGTGTACATGATGGGCGAGACCAGCCAGTACAACGCCGCAGTGGTGCTGGCCCGCCGCCTGTACCGGCAGGGCGTGTTCGGTGAGGTGTTCTACGCCGAGGGCGACTACGTCCACGACATGGACCTGGGGTTCTACGACGCCTACAAGTACTCCGGCGGCGAGCAGTGGAAGTCCACCGCCTCCTACCCGCCGCTGCTGTACCCCACGCACTCGATCGGCGGCATCCTGGGCGTGATCCCGAACCACGCGGTCTCCGTCTCCGCGATCGGCCGCCCCGACACCCGCGGCGACGGGGTGTTCGACAAGAGCGTCTCGATGTTCGGCAACGACGTCTCCAACGCCTTCGCCCTGTTCGAGATGGACAACGGCGGCGCGTTCCGCACCAATGAGCTGCGCCGCGTTGGCTACCCCTCCCACAAGCGCGAGTCCCGCTTCCGGTTCTTCGGCGAGGAGTCCTCCTTCGAGGAGACCGTGGAGGTCACCTACTGGCACGACAAGCAGCGGGTGCTGGAGGTGACCGACCTGATCGCCACCGGCGCCACCATGAGCCTGGACGATCCGCGCCTGGCCGACGTCTCCCCGGCCCTGCGCGACGCCTTCGTGGCCGGTGCCGCCCCCGCCCACCACCAGGCGCGCCTGCCCAAGGAGCTCCAGGGCAAGCCCAACGGCCACGAGGGGGCCCACCACTTCCTGGTGGACGATTTCGCCCGCGCCGTGGCCGACGGCATGCAGCCCATGGTCAACGCCTGGCAGGCCGCCCGCTACACCCTGCCCGGGGTGATCGCCCACCAGTCGATGAACCGGGACGGCGAGCGCCTGCCCATCACCGACCTGGGCGACTGCCCCCTGCCGGTGCAGGACCTCGACGTCGACCAGGAGCCGCTGGACCTCGAGGCCCTGTTCGCGGCGCAGGATGCACGGAAGGGCTCCGCTGTGCAGTGAGGAGCTGCCGGGCCGTGACCGGGAGCGTGCTTCCTCTCACTCGGCGTCCGACTCGGTGTACGCCAGTCCCAGCAGCGTGCCGTCCTCGGCCACGGTGATCTCCGCTCGGGTTGCACGTCCGGTGCGTTCCTCGATCCGGGAGACATGCAGGACACGCCCGATCAGCCTGGCCTGCGGGGGGCCGGCGCGGGTGAGCTCCCCGTACACCGCCGGGACGGCGTCGAAGGCGCGCGCCACGCCGCCGGATCCCGCCATGCGGCGGATATGGGCGGAGGCGCGCTGCTCCAGCTCCTCGTAGCGGCGCTCCGCGGCTGCATCCAGCAGCCCGACGGCAGCGGCCACCTGGGAGGCGGAGGGATCCGGCTGCGGGCGCGTGACCTTGAGGGGCACCTGGCGCCCGAACCGCTTCTGCGCGGCCTGCCGAGTGATCCCCAGCTGCTCACCGATGGCGGCCCAGGTC
Organism: Brachybacterium sp. p3-SID1565; assembly: GCF_025143785.1. Classification (NCBI taxonomy): domain Bacteria; kingdom Bacillati; phylum Actinomycetota; class Actinomycetes; order Micrococcales; family Dermabacteraceae; genus Brachybacterium; species Brachybacterium sp. p3-SID1565. The sequence continues at coordinate 30,039 of NZ_JAMBDS010000018.1, read as the reverse complement.
ATCCCGGTGGCGCGGGCCTCGGCGACGAACAGGTGCAGGGTGCGCTCGGCGGTATCGGCCAGATGGGCGGCCGCCGCGAGGGACTGCTGGACCTGTGCGCCCGGTGCGTCGGCCAGCGGCCCCAGGCACAGGGCCGAGGCCACGCTGATCTCATCGCGCAGTCGGGAACGGTCGTCCATGGCGGCATTGTCTCGCGCCCCGGGTCCCGTGGCTGCGCGACGTCGAGCTACAGCACATCGGGGGTCTGCGGGCCGTGCTGCTGCGGCCCGAAGGTGCCCCGAGCCCCTCGCGGCATGATCAGGTAGGCGGCGAACACCGTCAGGGCGATCCCGATCACCCCCAGCGGGGTGTCGATGAACCAGTTCATCTGCTCGAGCGTTCCCTGGGTCGCCACGATGGACACCGCCAGCCCCACGGTGCTGTTGAGCGTGGAGTGTGCGAAGGCCGCGGGCAGGGGGTTGCCGCCCGCGCGCTCGGTGATCGCCCCGAAAAGGAAGTGCAGTGCCACACACGCGATGATGAACATGCCGATCGCCAGAGGACGGGGCGCTCCGGGGTAGTTGTGTCCGATCAGCGTGATCGGCAGGTGCCACAGCGACCAGATGAGAGCACCCACCACGATCGCCCCGGTGAAGCCCAGGGGCTTCAGCTGCCGCCACAGCCAGCCGCGCCAGCCGATCTCCTCTCCCAGGGCGGGGATCACGGAGACGAGCAGGTTCACGGCGGTGACAGCCAGCACGACGGTCACGGCGACCGGCACGGGCATCTCGGCGCCGGCGTCGGCCATCGCAATGGTCGTCGCGTGTGCCCAGGTGCTGCCGGTGAGATCACCCGGCACGCCGCGCAGCACCATGATCACGGCGGAGGCGGCGTTGATCGCCAGCATCACCAGCACGGCCAGCGGGATCCACAGCGCCAGGCGCTTCCAGCGACCGCGGAAGCGCAGCCCCACCTCATCCCGCCAGGAGCCCCTGGTCACCAGCTTCACCACGATCACGGTGGCGATCGCAGGGGCGAACATGCCTGCGGACAGCACCCATGAGTACAGGGGGTGGGTGATACCGCCGGGCAGGAACCAGAACGGGGCAGCGCTCAGGGCGAGCAGCGCGTAGGCGATCGCGGCGAAGATCAGCACCGGTTTCCAGGGGACCGAATGAGGCGGGGGCAGCATCTCGGCGGGTCGGTGTGCGGGATGGGGGCTCATGACAGGAGTGTGATGCGACAGCCACCAGGAAGTCAACTGATGGTTGACATGCGCGGGCCTGCGGCCTGGATCGACTGCTCCTTGTGTAGTGGATGGTCCTCGCACGGTGGGATGCGCGGCTGCCGGAGAGTCCGCTCATGCTGGTGTACGTCGCCCTGCCCTGCATCCTCCTCGCCGTGGTGACCCTTGCAGCTGGGATGCGCGCGTGGCAGTCGCGTCCAGCTGCCGCGATCGTGAGCAGCAGTGGTCCCCACGGCGCGCCGGAGTCGGTCGGCGAGGCTCCTCCCTCTCACCCTACGGAACCGTAGGTTACGATCGAGCGGTGAGCGCGTTCTCGACCACCATCCCGCCTGTCGCCGACCAGGAGCCGATGACCCAGCTCCTGGCTCCCGACGGCACCCGGACCCCCCACGAGGAGTTGGACGCCGTCCTGGCGGGGCACAGCACCGCATCCCCCGCAGGTGCCGCTGAGGGCGATGCGTCAGCAACCGCCGACCCCGGACCGGACCTGGCCTCCCCGGAACGCCTGCGCGGCTACTACCGCGACATGGTGATGATCCGCGCGGCAGACCTCGAGGCCACCTCGCTGCAGCGGCAGGGCCAACTGGGCCTGTGGGCCAGTGCGCTCGGGCAGGAGGCCGCGCAGATCGGCGCCGGGCACGCGGCCCGCACCCAGGACTACCTCGTCCCCACCTACCGCGAGCACGGGGTCGCCTGGGCGCGCGGCATCGAGCCGATGCGCCTGCTGGAGATGTACCGCGGGATCTCCCACTGCGGCTGGGACCCGTACGAGCTGCGCACCCACCCGTACATGATCGTGCTGGGCTCCCAGGCCCCCCATGCCGTGGGCTACGCCATGGGCCTGCAGCGCGACGGCCTGGTGGGAACCGGCGACCTCGACAGCGACACCGCGGTGCTGGCCCTGTTCGGCGACGGCGCCTCCAGCGAGGGCGAGGTCTCCGAGTCCTTCACCTTCGCCGCCTCCTTCCAGGCACCGGTGGTGTTCTACACCCAGAACAACCAGTGGGCGATCTCCGTGCCCACCTCCGTGCAGACCCGGGTGCCACTGGCCCAGCGCTCCCGCGGCTGGGGCATCCCCTCGATCCGGGTGGACGGCAACGACGTGCTGGCCGTACTCGCCGCCGTGCGCTCGGCCATGGACGCGGCCCGCGCCGGGGAAGGGCCCCGCTTCATCGAGGCCATCACCTACCGCATGGCCGCCCACACCACCAGCGACGACGCCTCCCGCTACCGCAGCAGCGAGGAGGAGCAGCAGTGGGCCGACAAGGACCCGATCCTGCGCCTGCGCCGCCACCTCGCCCAGCTCGACGAGATCGACGAGACCTACGTGAAGGCCTGCGAGGAGGAGGCCCACGACCTCGCCATGCGCCTGCACCACTTCATCCACGACATGCCCGATCCGGACCCGGTAGCCATGTTCGACCACGTCTACGCGGAGCCCCATCCCGTGGTGGAGCGCGACCGCGAGCAGTACCTGCAGTACGTCGCCCAGTTCGAGGACGACGCAGACAGCACCGAAGGATCCGGCGCGACGGGCGGGGGGAGCGGCCGATGAGCACCACCAGCAGCACTCTTCCCATCGCCAAGGCGATCACCGCGGGACTGCGCGACGCCATGCGCGCCGATGACCGCGTGCTGATCATGGGGGAGGACGTGGGCGTGCTCGGCGGCGTCTTCCGCGTCACCGATGGTCTGCACGCCGAGTTCGGCTCCCAGCGGGTGGTGGACACCCCGCTGGCCGAGGCCGGGATCGTGGGCACCGCCGTGGGCCTGGCCTACCGGGGGTATCGGCCCGTGGTGGAGATCCAGTTCGACGGCTTCGTGTTCCCGGCCTTCAACCAGATCACCACCCAGGTCGCCAAGATGCACTACCGCACCCAGGGCCGGGTGAGCCTGCCGATCGTGATCCGCATCCCCCACGGCGGCGGCATCGGCGCGGTGGAGCACCACTCCGAGAGCCCCGAGGCACTGTTCGCCCACACCGCCGGACTGCGCATCCTGGCCCCCGCCACCAGCCAGGACGCCTACTGGATGACCCGCCAGGCCATCGAGAGCGACGACCCGGTGATCATGCTGGAGCCCAAGCGCCGCTACTGGGTCAAGGGCGACGTGGATCCCGACCACCGGCCCGAGCTGTCCCCCTGGGAGGCAGCCGTGGCCCGCCCCGGCACCGACGCCACCCTGCTGGCCTGGGGCCCCAGCCTCCCGCTGGCCCTGGAGAGCGCCGAGGCCGCGGCGGCTGAGGGCGTCGACCTCGAGGTGATCGACGCCCGCTCGCTGGCACCCCTGGACCTGCCCACGGTCTACGAGTCGGTCAAGCGCACCGGCCGCCTGGTGATCGTGCACGAGGCCCCCGTGCTCGGAGGTCTGGGCGGTGAGATCGCCGCCCGCGTGGCCGAGGAGTGCTTCTACCACCTGGAGGCGCCCGTGCTGCGAGTGGGCGGCTACCACACCCCTTACCCGCCGGCCCGCATGGAGCACGCCTACCTGCCCGATCTGGACCGGGTGCTGGACGCCGTGGATCGCGTCCTCGCACACTGACTGTTCCCACCCCCGTGGAAGGACCACCCCATGGCTGACCCCACCGACCCCCAGGCATCCGGCTCCGCGCCCGACAGCCGGATCGTCCGCATCAATCTCACCGACCCCGGTGAGGGCCTCACCGAGGCCGAGATCGTCGACATCAAGGTCTCCGTGGGCGACACGATCGCCATCAACGACGCCGTGATCGAGGTGGAGACCGCCAAGAGCGCCGTCGAGCTGCCCAGCCACGTCGCCGGTACGGTCACCAAGGTGCTGGTGTCCATCGGCCAGGAGGTGCCCGTCGGCGCCCCGCTGTTGGAGATCGACACCAGCGGCGGCCCCGCCCCCGAGCAGAGCCCTGCTGCCGGAGACGCGGTGGAGGCCACCCCGCAGGAGACCGCCCAGGCCGCGGAGCAGGACCGTGGCCAAGATCCTGACTCGCAGCGGGACGCCGACCCCGGGCAGAGCGTCGGTTCCGCGCAGGATGCCGGTTCAGCGCAGGACGCCGGGGCCGACGGGGCCGCGGAGGACGCGGGGGAGGACCAGCCCAAGAACCTGGTGGGCTACGGCGCACCGTCGGCCCCCCAGCGCCGCCGGCGTCGCCGCACCGCCCAGGAGGAGGACACTCAGGTCCCCATCGACCGGATCCTCGCCAAGCCGCCCGTGCGCAAGCTCGCCCGCGACCTCGGCATCGCGCTCGCCGACGTGCTGGCCACCGGGCCCGATGGCACCGTCACCCGTGAGGACGTGCTGGCCGCCCAGCAGCGCGCCATGAGCGGCGACACCGTCACCGTGCACGACGGCCAGTACTTCCCCGAGGAGTCGCCGCAGGCCCCCGAGGGCCTGGACGCCGCAATGAAGTCCAGTCGCCACCAGCCCTTCGCCGGCGTCACCAGCGACGAGCGCACCACCCGGGTCCCGATCCGCTCGGTGCGCAAGCGCACCGCCGAGGCGATGGTGGCCTCCGCCTTCACCGCCCCGCACGTGACTGTGTTCAATGAGGTCGACATGACTGCTGCCACGCGCATCGTGCAGCAGCTGCGCGGTTCGCGCGAGTGGTCCGGGGTGAAGGTGAGCCCCCTGGTGGTGGTGGCCAAGGCGCTGCTGGTGGCGATTCGCCGCAACCCGGAGGTCAACGCGTCCTGGGACGAGGACGCCGGCGAGATCGTCTACAAGCACTTCGTGAACCTCGGCATCGCCGCGGCCACGCCGCGGGGTCTGATCGTCCCGAACATCAAGGACGCCCACCTGATGACCCTGCGGGAGCTGGCCGAGGAGATCGACGAGCTCGCCAAGACCGCACGGGCCGGTCGCACTCCGCTGTCGGCAACCCGCGAGGGCACCATCACCATCACCAACTTCGGCGTGTTCAACATCGACTCGGGCACCCCGATCCTGAACCCCGGCGAGTCGGTGATCCTGGGGATCGGCGCCATCAAGGAGAAGCCATGGGTGGTGGACGGCCAGGTGGTGCCCCGGCAGATCGCACAGCTCGCCCTGAGCTTCGACCACCGCCTGATCGACGGGGCCCTCGGTGCCGAACTGCTGCGCGACATCTCCGCCGTGCTGGAGGACCCGGCGCTCGGACTCGTGTGGGGATGACCGCTGCGTTCGACTCCTCCGTCACAGCGGGCCCGCACCCGAGGCCGGCGGTGACCGCGATCCGGTGCGCCTCGGTACTCTGAGGCGGTGACCTCCCCCTCCCCACGCCCGACGGCCCGCCGCGATGACGCGCGCATGCACACCGTCGAGATGGACGCGCTGCGACTGGAGGACAGCACCGAGGCCGAGACCCTCAGCTCCGGTCCTCCGCGGACGCCCCTTCCCTCCCGGCAGGTCGTCCTCCTGGTCGCGGCCGGCGGGGCGCTCGGTGCACTGCTGCGGTTCCTGCTGAGCGCGGCCGTACCGAGCCTGGCCACGCCCACCCTGGTGGAGCTGCCCTGGGCGACCCTGCTGGCCAACGTGCTGGGATGCCTGGGGCTGGGGGCACTGGTCGGAGTGCTCGAGGTGCGGCCGGGCAGGCCCTGGATGCAGCCGCTGCTGGGCACCGGCCTGTGCGGGGGCTTCACCACCATGTCCACGGCAGTGCTGGACGGGGCGGCCATGATGGGTGCGGACTTCGCGATCCTCGCCATCGTCTACGCCACCCTCTCGCTGGTGCTCAGCATCGGCGCGCTGGTGGTGGGCATGCTTATCGCGCGCTTCCTGGCACGCCGTGGTCCGGAGCAGGTGAGCGCATGACCTTCCTGCTGAGCATGCTCGTGGTCGCCCTGGGCGGCGCCGGGGGAGCGGCCAGCCGCTGGGGCCTGATCGTGCTCATGGAGCGGCGTGCCGCCGCCCGCGAGCGGTCCGGCCACGGGCACCTGCCCACCGGCCTGGAGATGATGCCGTGGGCGACGTTCCTGGCGAACCTCCTGGCCTGCCTGCTGCTGGGGATCCTGGTGATGCGGCTGGGATCGGTGGGAGGGACCCTCGAGCTGCTGTACCTGCTGCTGGGCGTGGGGTACTGCGGGGCCCTGTCCACGGTGGCCACCGCGGCGCTGGACGTGGTGAACCTGGTGCGGCGCGGGGCGCCGGTGCTCGGGCTCGGCTACGTGCTGTTCACCATCGGCACCGGCATGGCCGCCCTATGGCTGGGCCTGGTGATCGGCTCGTGACCGCACCCCCCTCCCGGCGCGGCGCCCGCGACGCTGCAGCCCGCCGCCCTGACGCCGACTCCCGTCCCGACCGCTCCCCGCTGATCCCGGCCCTCATCGGAGGCGCCGTCCTGCTGGTGCTCGCCGCGATCTCGGTGCTCGCGGCCGACGCCGCCGGGGCCGGCAACCCCGTGCTGCGCGATGCAGGACTGATCGCCCGCACCGGGGCGCCTGTCGCCGCCCTGATCGCCGACCTCGCCGGCGCGATGTCCCTGGGCGGGGCGCTGCTGGCCGGATGGCTGCTGCGCGAGGAGGCCGACCGCTCCCGCGCCATGCTGGTGGTGGCGGTGACCGCGGGCGTGACCACGGTGGCGCGCGGCGTCGCCCTGCTGTTCTCCTACGCGATCGCCACTGGACAGCCGGTCGGATCGGACCGATTCGGCTCCGACCTCAGCGTGTACCTGGCCACGGACCTAGGGGTGTGGCTGCTGACAGCCCTGCTGGTCAGCGCCGCAGCCACCGCTGTGGCCGTCACCGGGTCCTCCCGGGGCCTGGCCCGCGTGGTCACCGTGATGATCGCCGCCGTGGCGTTCTGCGCCGCCATGACCGGGCACGCCTCCGGCGGGGACACCCACGAGGTCGCCACCTCCACCATGATGGTGCACCTGCTGGCCGTGGGCATCTGGCTGGGCGGCCTGGCCGTGCTGCAGCTGCTGCCGGCCACCTCCCGGGACGATGCTGCCGTGGTGCGCGGCTACTCCCACCTGGCCCTGATCGCCTGGATCGCCCTCGCCCTCAGCGGCGTGTGGGCGCTCGCGGTGCGCATGAACTCCCCGGCCGAGCTGCTCACCCACCCCTATGTGCAGCTCGGTGCCGCCAAGGCCGTGCTGCTGCTGGCCCTGGGGGCGATGGGCGCGCTGCAGCGCCGCCAGATCGCCACCGGCCTCGCTCGCACCGCTGCCGAAGGGCAGGGCCCGCCGCCGGTGGCGGTGTACCGCAGGCTCGCCCTGATGGAGCTGGCCCTGCTGGGGCTGGCCGTGTCCCTGGCCGCGGCCATGAGCTCCTCCCCGCCGCCGGCCGAGGCCGTCCCTCCGCCTCCGGGCCCGGCCGCCGTGCTCTCCGGCTACCCGCTGCCTCCAGCCCCGGAGCTCACCACGGTGCTCACCCAGTGGCGGCCCGACCCCTTCGGCATGGCCCTGGCCTGCGCCCTGCTGCTGTGGTGGTGGCGCCCCGCCGCGCCGTCCCGCGAGCGGGCAGCGAGCATCCGCCTGGTGGCAGGGGCTGCGCTGCTGGTGCTGGTCACCTCCGGTGCACTGAACGTGTACGCCAAGGTGCTCGTCTCCGCCCACGTGCTGCAGCACGTGCTGCTGGTGGCGGCGGGCGCCCTGATCGGCAGTGCGCTCACCGTGCCGGCGGCTGTGCGCGTGCTGGGGCGGGGACGCACTTGGCTCGCCGCCCTGGTGGCCGCCGCCCCGGTGGCGCTGCTGATCGCGGTGTACGCCGGGCCCGGGCTGCGCGTCGCGCTCGAGAGCCACGTCGCCCATCTGGGGCTGCAGGTGCTCGCCCTGGTCGGTGGTGCGCTTGCGGTGCTGCTGGTGCGCACTGCGCTTGAGGAAGCTCCTGCCGCCGAGGTTGCTGGCAAGCGTCGACGCTCCACGGTGGCCCGTGCCGCGCTGGTGGCGGGCGCGCCGCTCCTTCTGCTCGTGGTGGCGGGCATCGCCCTGTCCACCACGGACATCCTGCTGGCGGCCAGCTGGTTCGGCGCGACGGGTCGGCAGTGGTGGCCGGACGCCCTGGCCGATCAGCACGGGGTCGGATTCCTCATCGCCGGGCTGGCCGTGCTCTGCGCGGCGGTCGTTCCGGTTGTGCTCCGGAGGGGTCGCCGCCAGGCGGCCGGTTCGCAGCTCGTCCTGAAACCAGGAGTGCGCACCACAACCGGGAGCTGACAGTTCGATCCGGCGCTGGTGCGGGGATCCCGCGGGGATCCCCGCAGTGCGCATCAGTGATGCATGATGCGTGCATCACTGATGCTACGCTGAATGCATGAGAACCACCGTCAATCTCACGCCGGATGTCGAGGCCGAGGTCGCCAGGCTGCGCCGTGAGCACGGGCTGGGCACCAGTGAAGCTGTGGTCACCCTTGCGCGACGGGGGATGCAACGCGGCAGCGCGCGGCAGCGGTTCGTCCAGCGCACCGAATCGCTCGGAGCTCGCATTGATGTCAGCAACATCGGCGAGGTCCTGGACACTCTCGATCACGAATGATCGTCGACGCCAACATCCTGCTCTATGCGGTGGACGAGTCAGCTCGGGACCACCCCTCCGCCAGGTCCTTCCTCGAGGAGCACCTCAACGGTGAGGTGAGGATCGGACTTCCATGGCAGAGCCTGTCGGCGTTCCTGCGCATCGCCACGCACCCCCGGATCATGGGCACGCCCTTGTCGGCACCCACCGCAGCGGTCTTCGTGGACGACTGGCTCGGGGCCCCCGCGGCGTGGATGCCCGATGTCACCCCGGCGAGCTGGTCGATCCTGCGTGGCCTGATGGAGAAGCACGATGTGACCGGCAACCTGGTTCCCGATGCCCAGCTCGCGGCTCTGGCCATCCAATACGGGGTGCCGGTTGTCAGCGCAGACTCCGATTTCGCCCGATTCACGGACGTCACGTGGCTCAACCCCTGTGCACGGTGAATGACATGGGCAGGTGCCCATCGATCCGAGCGCACGGCACGGCGCATTCCGTCCTGCGCGGGAGCTGACGAACCGGCTCGGAGTGACGTTCCCGCGGGAACGCCTCAATGCTCCCGGTGGAGGATCGCCCCGAGCCGTGCCGCGGGCGGGTCAGGCGAACAGCGACCGCACCGTGCGCAGGCGCCCCAGCAGGCGGTCGCGGTCCACGAACGGCACCACACGGCCCTCGGAGGAGTCGGCCGGATTGCGAGTGGCCGGCGGCGTGGACTCGGCAGCGCGGCGGTTGACCGGGGCGGTGCCCAGCTTCCCGGTAATCCGGCCCAGCAGGCCGCCGCCCTTGCCCGCGGTGGTCACCGGCACCGCGGAATCGGAGCCCGCGCGGGCGCGGTGGAACTGGGTGAGGGCGGGGGAGCCGTCGCGCACGGCCTTCATCAGGTAGGCGGCGATGTCGGCCTGTTCCACCAGGATCGGCAGCACCCCACCGGAGACCCGGTTCTGACCGAGCACCACCAGGTCGTCGCGACCCCGTGGGAACGCTCCCAGGAACAGGTCCAGCTCACCGCGGGCGGTGCGGGGGATGACGTCCTCCGGGAGGTGGTCCGCACCGGTCTCGTACCCGGTGGCCAGCACGATCAGGTCGGGCCGGTAGTCGGATTCGTCGGCGTAGACCACCGTGCCGTCGGCCCGTACCCCGGTCACCGGGGCGATCGGGGTGATGCGGCCCTCGCGGATCCGGTCCAGCACGTCGTCGGAGATGATCACCGCGTCCTCCAGGACGCTCGCGGACGGCTTGGGCAGCCCGACGTCCGACGGGTCCCCGGCCATCCGGCCGATGACCGTCTGTGCGATCGCGTCGTTGAGCTTCCCGAGCGCGGCGGGCTCGCGGGAAGCAGCCACGTCCCCGGGCATGCCGGCGATGTGGCGGGGCACGATCCAGTGTCCGGTGCGCACGGACCAGCGCACCTCCAGGGCGCGACGGGCGGCGTCCACCGCGATGTCGGCCGCGGACTGGCCGGACCCCACCACCAGCACACGCCTGCCCTCCAGGCCGTCGGCGCCGTTCCACTGCTTGGAGTGGATCACGCGGACCGCGGGATCGACCTCGGCCGCCCAGGCGGGGAGGTGGGGTCGCTCGGAGATGCCGTGGGCGGAGATCACCGCGGCGTAGATGTGGATCTCCCCGGTGGAGAACTCCACCTGCCACACGCCCTCGGAGAACGGGCGCGCAGAGCGCACCTCGACGCCGGGCCGGAAGTGCTCGGTGAGGTCGTAGCGGGCCGCATAGGCGCGCAGGTACTTGCCCATCTGCTCGGGCCGCAGGTAGTCGGGGAAGGACACCGGCTGGATCATGTCCTCGTACTGCGTGAAGCGGCGCGAGGAGACCATCTCCATCGAGCGCCAGGTGGGGGAGTCCTCCCGCTCCTCGTTCCAGATGCCGCCCACGTGGGCGGAGCGGTCCACCAGGTCGAAGGGCACCTCCAGGGCCTTCAGGGCGGCGGCGGCGGCGAGTCCCGCGGGACCGGCGCCGATCACCAGCACCTTCTCGCGGGTGGGGACCGGGTCGTGGAGCTCGGACATCGAGGGGCCTTCCGGATCGGGCGTCGGGCGGGTGCACGCGGAGGTGGCTCCGGCACCGCGCCCAGCGGCAAGCAGACGTGCACCATCCTAGGCGCTGGCCTGGAGAGCCGCGCGGCCTCAGCCCAGGGCGGTGACCACCACGGACACGCCAAGGGTGATCAGGATGGTGACCGTCACGTGGGCCAGGACGGCCTGATCGCGCACCAGCTTCCGTGCGGCCGACGTGCGCGGCAGGAAGTCGCCCACCCCGGCGGTGGTCTGGATCAGCGTCGCGGCGTACACGTAGTCGCGCATCGAGCGCTCCGGCCCGGGCGTGGCATGCAGGTCGAAGGCGTCCCCCCAGGCGTCCTCCGCCACGTACTCCAGGGCGTAGGTCATCACCGAGCCGATCCAGGCGGAGACCAGCGCACCGATGGTGAAGGCGAGCAGGATCGGGATGGCGATGCCGGGCGGCCTCATCACCATCAGGGCGATCGCGATGCCCGCGCTGAGCATCAGCTGCAGCACCTCCATCACGGGCCCGCCGTACCCCGTCACCCACCGGTACAGGCGCCGGTAGCGCCGCACGCGCAGCAGCCGCATCGAGGCCACCAGGCGGTTGCGCGAGACCCCGGTCGCCGCCCAGTAGGTCAGCGCGGCGTTGATGACACCGAACGCGGCGACCGCGGCGACGGTGATCAGCATGGCGGCCGCGGTGGAATCGGCCTGATCGTCGGCCAGCACGTAGTTCAGCTCGGGGATCGTCAGGACGAGCACCATCGTGATGGCGGTGGCGATGCCCATGGCCAACAGCACCCGCAGGCCGGGGGAGAGCAGCCGCTGCCGGAGGGTGCGGGAGCGGCGTCGCTCCCGAGCGGGACGGGGACGCGCCGGCCGAGGCTGCCGCACCGATGCGGGGCGAGCGGGCTCGGCCCCGGCCTGCTGGGAGGGTGCCGTGGCGCCGGCCGACGACGCGCCGGCATTCATCGGTTCTGCCCACCCGCCATCTCGGCAGCCATCTCGGTGGCCAGGCGCACCGCTCCCGGCAGTCCGGAGGAGACGGTGCGGTGCTCCCGGCCCTCGGCGTCGAACCCGGTGACCACCTCGTCCCGGATCGGACCGGGGGTGGCAAGCACGGAACCGGCCAGCACCACGGGCAGGCCCAGGGAGGGGTCCATCTCCCGCACCGTGGTGCAGAAGTGGCGGATCGCGGTATCGAGGATCTCCCGTGCGGCCGGATCCTCCAGCACCGTGCCCGGCAGGGGAGCGAAGCGACCCAGCCCCGCCGGGTACCCGGCCGGGGCGATCCGGTCCACGGCCCGGATCAGGTCCTGGCGCACGTCGCCGGTGGGGGAGGGCGGCAGCAGGCCGTCGCGCAGATCCAGGTCCAGCATGTCGCCCACCCGCTCGGTGAGCAGGGTGCGGCGACCGCGACTGTCGAGGTCCGCGGCCACGGCCTGCACGGTGCGGCGGCCCAGCCACACTGCTGAACCGATGTCCCCCAGCAGCCACCCCATGCCGTCGCGCCGCTCCACTGCCCGGCGCTGCCGGTAGGTGACCGCAACGGCCCCGGTCCCGGCCAGCAGCAGGATCCCGTCGTCCCCCACCTCGCCGGCCAGGAACGCCACCAGGTGGTCGTCGGTGACGGTGAGTCGGGAGGCGTCGATCCCCAGCGGCGCTGCGGCCTCGTGGGTGGCGCGCTGCACTTGCTGATGCTGCGCGGGTCCCGCCCCGGCGAAGGCGAGCACCGCGTGGCTCACCTCGTGCCCCGACACCTCCCCGAGCGCGTCGCGCATGGTGGCCGCGAGCGTCGTGAACGCCTCCGGACCGCTCGAGCGCAGGTTGCAGCCCGGGCCGGTGGCTGCGCCCAGCAGCTCACCGGCGTCGGCACCGGCGCCAGGGGTGCCGGGCACCGCCCGCACCTCGATGCGGCTGCTGGTGCCCCCGATGTCGGCAGCGAGGATGATGCGCCGTGGGTCCCGTTCCATACCGGCTCCGATCGTGTTAACTTCTGTGGCACATCGCATGATGTGAAAGTTTCTTCGATCCCCCCAGGATCCTCGCTCAGCCGCGAGCCTCAAAGGAGTTTCCATGATCGCACGACGACGTGTTCTCGCAGCCGGTGCCGCCGGCAGCGCCGCTCTCACCCTGGCCGCCTGCGGGGCGGGAGGCACCGGTGGCGGCGGCACCGACCCCACGGACACCGAGGCCAATGCCGACAAGACCATCACCCTGTGGATCATGCAGGGCACCAACGCCAAGACCGATGAGTACGTCGAGGCGCTGAAGACGGCCTTCACCGAGCAGACCGGCGCCACCCTGGACGTGCAGGTCCAGCCCTGGGACGGTGCCCACGACAAGTTCGTGACCGCCATGAGCGGCGGCACCGGTCCGGACGTCGCCGAGGTGGGCACCACCTGGACACCCGAGTTCGCCGACGCCGGCGGGCTCTCCGACCTCACCGCCGAGATCGAGGAGGCCGGCCTCAAGGACAGCCTGGTCCAGGGGCTGGTCGAGTCCGGCACCCTGGACGGCAAGCTCTACGGCATGCCCTGGTACGCCGGGGTTCGCTCGATCCTCGGCAACAAGGAGAAGCTCGAGGCCGCGGGCGTGGCCGAGCAGCCCCAGTCCTGGGACGACCTGCTCACCATGATCACCGCCCTCAAGGAGTCCGACCCCGACTCCATCCCCTTCCCCGTCGCCGGTGCCAGCTCCTTCTCGATGCTGCCCTTCGTGTGGGGTGCGGGCGGCGACATCGCCACCGAGGAGGGCGGCGAGTGGACCGCCACCATCAACTCCCCGGAATCGGTGGAGGGCCTGACCTGGTACACCGACCTGGCGCTCAAGCACGACGCCTCCACCGCCGCCGCCTCCACCTGGCTGGAGACGGACTCCCTGGCCGCCTTCCTGCAGGGCGACGTGGGCATGTTCATCACCGGCTCGTGGGTGCCCGCCACCATCGAGCAGGACAACCCGGAGATGTTCGAGAAGCTCGTGGCGTACACGATCCCCGCGAAGGACAGCCCCGTGGCCAAGTCCTTCCTGGGCGGATCCCACCTGTGCCGCTTCGAGGAGTCCCAGGAGCCCGAGCTGGCCTTCGAGCTGATAAAGCTGATGGCCACCGGCGAGTTCGCCACCCGCTGGGCCACCGAGACCAACTTCTTCCCCGGTGACCAGGCCGCGCTGGACGAGGTGGTCGCCTCCGGTGACGAGCTCACCCAGGTGTTCGCCCAGCAGATGAGCGAGGGCGGCACCTCGGTGCCGGTCACCCCCGCCTGGGGCAAGATCGAGGGCAAGAAGACCATCACCACCCTGCTGACCGAGGTCCTCGGCGGCACTCCGGCCCAGGAAGCGGCCGACGCCGCCGCCGAGGAGATGGACCAGATCTTCCAGTCATGACCGCTGCCCACACCGCGGGAAGGGCCCCCACCCCGGGCCCTTCCCGGACAGTGCCCCTCGGCCGACGAGTGCGCCGCACGGCTGCGCCATGGATGCTGCTCGCCCCGGCGCTGATCGTGCTCGCGGTGCTGCTGCTGTGGCCGCTGGGCCGCGTGCTGAACCTCTCCCTGCAGGACTACGGGCTGCGCAACCTGATCCGCGGCGACTCGAACTACATCGGCCTGGACAACTACGTCCAGGTGCTCAGCGACCCGTTCCTGTGGAGGACGGTCCTGCCCAACACGGTCGTCTTCGCGGCGGTGTGCGTGGTGCTCACGATGGCGGTGGGCACCGCGGTGGCCCTGTTCCTCAACACGCTCTCCGATTTCTGGCGCGTCATCTGCACCACCGCGATCATGGTGGCCTGGGCGGTGCCCGCGCTGACCAACACCTACGTGTTCGTGTGGCTGTTCGACCCGCGTGCCGGACTGGTCGCCAACCTGCTGGGCGAGCTGGGCCTGTTCGAGCCCGGTTCGGTCAACTGGTTCTCCGACCGCCTGTCCTTCTACGCCATCGCCACCATCAATGTGGTCTACCACGGCTTCCCCTTCATCGCGGTGACCGTGCTGGCCGGTCTGATGACCGTGCCCGAGGAGCTGTACGAGGCAGCCGAGATGGACGGGGCAGGCGCGGTGCGACGCTTCACCAACATCACCGTGCCGGGGCTGCGCCCCATCTTCGCGGTGTGCATCATCCTGTCGACCATCTGGGACTTCAAGGTGTTCACGCAGATCTACCTGATGCCCGGCGGTGACGGCACCAACCGGTCCGTGATGAACCTGGGTGTGTGGTCCTACACCGAGTCCTTCTCCCAGGGCGCCTACGGCATGGGCTCCACCATCGCCGTGCTCCTGACCCTGCTGCTGCTCGCCATCACCGTGGTGTACCTGCGGTTCCTGATGAAGGAGGAGGAGCTGTGAGCATCACCGCCACCCGGGCCTCCTCGGCCGAGACCACCCACGGCAGGAGGGACGCCCGGCGCCCCGCCCGCAGCCGCAGTGCGCGACGTGCCGGCAGCGCGGTGCTGAAGGCGATCGGCATCGTCCTGGTCATGGTCTTCTCCCTGTTCCCCTTCTACTGGATGCTCTCCACCGCGGTGGACACCAGCCCGCTGTCCCGCGGAGCCTCCCTGCTGCCCAGCGGCTTCACCCTCGAGCACTTCCGGTACGTGCTGGTGGACGCCGACTTCCTGCGGTACGTGCGGGTGTCGCTGCTGGTGGCCCTGGGAACTGTGCTGATCAGCGGCATCCTGGCGCTGCTGGCGGCCGTGGCCGTCGCCCGGTTCCGCTTCCGGCTGCGCACCGTGGTGCTGGTGATGGTGCTGATGGTGCAGATGGTGCCGCTGGAGGCCCTGGTCATCCCGCTGTTCCTCCAGGCGCGCTCCCTGCAGATGCTCAACTCCCTGCTGGGCCTGGTGATCGTGTACCTGGCGTTCTCCCTGCCGTTCGCGATCTGGAACCTGCGCGGCTTCGTCGCGGCCGTGCCCAAGGAGCTGGAGGAGGCCGCCTACATCGACGGCGCGAGCTGGTTGCGCATGTTCCGCTCCGTGCTGCTGCCCCTGGTGGCGCCCGGGCTGGTCGCGACCTCGGTGTTCTCCTTCATCACCGCGTGGAACGAGTTCATCTTCGCCCTGACGTTCATGCAGGACTCCTCGAAGTACACCGTCGGCGTGGGGCTGCGCACCTTCTTCACCCAGAACACCGCCGACTGGGGCTCCATCATGGCCGCGTCGACCATCATCGCCATGCCCGTGGTGATCTTTTTCGTGCTGGTGCAGCGCAACCTCGCCTCCGGCCTCACCTCGGGAGCGGTGAAGGGATGAGCACCGGGTCGGGCAGCAGGGGTGGGGGCCAAGCCGAGCTCTGGGACCGCGACGCCCTGGGCGTGCTGCTGGCCCCCTTCACCGGCACCGAGGTGCCCGCCTTCCTGGAGGCCCCGCTGCGCGCGGGCCTGGGCGGCGTGATCCTGTTCGGCCACAACATCCCCGATGCGGCCACCTGCGCACGCCTCGCCCGCGCCCTGCACGCGATCGAGCCGGAGGTGCTGGTCGCCGCCGACGAGGAGGGCGGGGACGTCACCCGGCTGCAGGCCGGAGTCGGCTCCTCCCTCCCCACGGCCTGGGCCCTCGGCGAGGTGGACGACCCCGATCTCACCCGCGCCGCCGGCAGAGCACTGGGTGACCTGCTGGCCGCCTGCGACATCGACCTGGACCTCGCTCCCGTGCTCGACGTGTCCACCGACCCGAAGAACCCGGTGATCGGCACCCGTGCCTTCGGCGCCGATCCCGACCTCGTGGCCCGCCACGCCCGTGCCATGGCCGGGGGCATCCGCGATGCGGGCGTGGGGGTGTGCGGCAAGCACTTCCCGGGCCACGGCGCCACCCACGTGGACTCCCACACCGCGCTGCCCACGATCGAGCTGGCCCGCGAGCAGTTCGAGTACGAGCACCTCGAGCCCTGGCACCTGGCCCCCTGGATGGACGCAGTGATGACCGCCCACGTCCAGGTGCCCGCGCTCGGCGAGGGGCCGGCCAGCATCTCCCCGTGGGCTCGCGAGGTGCTCGACGAGATCTGCGGTGAGGGCGGCTTCCGCGGACTGCTGATCACCGATGCCCTGGACATGGCCGGGGTCTCCGGCCCCATCGGGTACGGCGAGGCGGTGGTGCGGTCCGTCGAGGCCGGGGCCCACCTGCTGTGCCTGGGCACCTCGATCCGCCGCGACGACGAGCAGATGCTGCGCGAGGCCCACGACGCCCTGGTCGCCGCTGCTGACTCCGGGCGCATCCCTCGCGACGTCCTCGCTCGGCGCGCCGCCGAGGTGCGGCAGCGCCGCGGATGGATCCGAGAGCGCCGGCACGGCATGGGCAGCCCCGATCTCACGGGCGCCCTGATCGCCCTGGAGCGCATCGGATCCGAGGCTGCCGCCCGCGCGGTGCGGGAGCGGCGCAGCGCCGGTGCCCTCACCGGCGGGCCCGTGGTGATCGCCGATGCGCGCCGGCGCCGCGACCACGCCTCCGGCAGCCGCCGCAGCGTCCTGGCGGAGGTGCTGCGAGAGCGGGGCGTGCAGGCACAGGAGGCGGGCTGCCCCGCGGACCTCGCCCGGCCCGGTACAGATGCGCTGGTGATCACCCGCCTGCCCCGCTCGGACCGGGAGGAGCAGGCACGGCTGGCCGAGCTGCTGCGCCTGCGTCCCGACGCGATCCTGGTGCACGTCGGGGTGCCCGACGCCGCCCGCCGCCACGACAGGTACGTGCTCGCCCACGGCGCCGGCCGCGCCTCGATGGTGGCCGCTGCGGAACTGCTGCTGGGACGCGCCTGCTCGATGGGGCGCCCGTCCTCGACGGGAGGGTCGGGCCGATGAGGGTGCTGGGGATGATGTCCGGCACCAGCCTGGACGCGATCGACGTGGCCCTGGTCGAGTTCCGGCGCGACCAGGACGATCCTGCCCTCGCTCACGCCCGGATCCTCCACCATGGCGAGCACCCCTGGCCGGTGCGGCTGCGCCGCGACCTGCTGGCCGTGCTGCCCCCGGCCAACAGCGACGTCGGCACCTGGTGTCGCCTGCACGCACAGGTAGGGGAGGCCTTCGCCGATGCCGCTCACGCTGCCCTGGAGGGTGGTGGCGCGGAGCTGATCTGCACCCACGGCCAGACCCTCTACCACTGGGTGCAGGATTCCCGCGCCGCGGGCACCCTGCAGATCGGCGACGCCTCCCGCATCGCCCTCGCGACCGGTGTGCCCGTCCTGTACGACGTGCGTTCGGCCGATGTGGCCCGAGGAGGGCACGGGGCGCCCCTGGTGCCGATCCTGGACCAGCTGGTGCTCGGCGACCGCCCCACTGCGGTGGTCAACATCGGTGGCATCGCCAACGTGTCCCTGGTGGGCGCGGGCGAGGTGATCGCGGGGGACATCGGGCCCGGGAACGCTCTGATCGACGCTGCCGTGCTGAACGGCACCGGCGGTGAGCAGGCCTGCGACCTCGACGGGGCCCTGGCCCGCGCAGGAAGCATCGATCAGGAGCTGCTGGCGGCACTGCTCGCCGACCCGTTCTACGCCGCGCCGATGCCCCGCTCCACCGGGCGCGAGCAGTTCGACGCCGCCTACGTGGACCGCCTCGCCGCGGCCCGCGGCCTCGCGCTGCCGGGCCTGCCGGACCTGGCCGCCACGCTCACCGAGCTCACCGCCACCACCATCGCCCGAGCGGTGCTGGACCTCGCCCCTGAGCGCGTGGTGCTCACCGGCGGGGGGATCCACAACCCCGCACTGCGGGAGCGGCTCGAGGACCTGCTGGCCGGTCCGGTCATAATGGACGCCGAGAGCGCCGGGCTCCCGGCGGATGCCAAGGAGGCCGTGCTGATGGCACTGATCGGCTGGCTCAGCGCCGAGCAGGTCCCCGCCGTGCTTCCCCGCGCCGACGGCACCGCGATCACCGGTGCGAGCGGGCCCGCCGTGCTGGGATCCCTCACCCCGCCCGGGGCGCTCCCCGCCGCCCAGCATCCCGGCCGGCCCCTGCGCCGCCTGCACTTCCCCGCCATCCCGACTCCCGGCGATCCCTGACACCGCAGCCCTGCCACCCCCACACCTCGACCCGACCACGAGCCCACCCCCGCTCCTCGACCCACCCCCGCACCCCCGACCGGACCACGAACCCTGCCCCGCCCCTGATCCCCCCGCGAGGACGCCCCAGGAGGACCCATGACCGACACGGACGCCACCACCCCGATCCCGCAGCGCGAGGCATGGCGGACCCTGGTCTCCCTGGTCTCCCCCACGGAGGAGCGCAATCCGCGCAGCGAGGACCTCGACACCCTGGCGGCATCGGACCTGGTGGAGCGGATCCTCGCCGAGGACGCCACGGTGGCGGCCGCCGTGCAGGCCGTCAGCGATGACATCGCCCGCCTGGTCGAGGTGTGCGTGGCCGCGATCGACGCCGGTGGCACCGTCCACTATGTCGGGGCCGGCACCTCCGGGAGGCTCGGGGTGCTGGATGCGGTGGAGCTGGTGCCCACCTACAACGCCACCCCCGACATGGTCACGGCCCACCTGGCCGGTGGCGACGCCGCCATGATGCGGGCCGTCGAGGGAGCCGAGGACGATCCCGAGGCCGGGGCCCGCGTGGTCTCCGAGCAGTGCGAGGACGAGGACGTCGTGATCGGCCTGGCCGCCAGCGGCCGCACCCCCTTCGTCGGCGGTGCCCTGCGGGCCGCTCGCGAGCGGGGCCTTCCCACCGCGCTCATCGCCGCCAACCCCGCCGCCCAGCTCGCAGGCGACGTGGACATCGCGATCCTGCTGGACGTGGGCCCCGAGGTGGTCACGGGCTCGACCCGTATGAAGGCCGCGACCGCCCAGAAGCTCACCCTGAACGCCTTGTCCACGGCGACGATGGTGCGCCTGGGGACCACCTTCTCCAACCTGATGATCAACGTGCGCCCCACCAACGCCAAGCTCATGGCCCGCACCGTGCGGATGCTGGTCCAGGCCACCGGCGCCGATCCCGACCACGCCGCTGACGTCCTCGAGCAGGCCGACGGGCAGCTGCGCGTGGCACTGGTGGCCCTGCTGGCCGGTGCCGGCGCCGTGGGCAGCGGCTCGGCCCACGGGCCCGTCGACGTCGAGGCGGCACGCGAGGCCGTCGGCCGCTTCCCCGCCGACCCGTCCCGCGACGGCGACCCCGCCGGGATCCGTTCGGCCGTGGCCGCACTGACCGAGAAGGACGGCCGGTGAGCGCGGGGACCGACGGCGGGGCCGCACGGAACGGGGGTGCGGCCGCCGGCAACGGAGGCGGGCCCGTCACGGTGCGGCTGCGGGGGCGGCTGGAGGACCTCCGGCCGGCGCTGCGCCGCATCGCCGAGATCGTGCTGGCCGATCCGCAGGCCGCCGGCGGCATGACCATCAGTGCGCTGGCCAAGGCCGCCGCCTGCTCCGAGGCCACCGTGGTGCGCCTGTCCCACGAACTGGGCTACAGCGGCTACCGGGAGTTCCGCTTCAGCCTGCTGGAGGAGACCGCGATCCACCGGGAGCGCACTTCCGGCAGCGCTTACGAGAGCGATATCGACCCTGCTGATGACCTGGAGACCGTGGTCGGCAAGATCGCCTTCGCCGACGCCCGCGCCGTGCGCGACACCGCCGGCTCCCTCGACACCGCGGTGCTGGGCACCGTGGCAGAGCTGATCGCGGGGGCACGCCGGATCGCCGTGTTCGGTGCGGGGGCCTCGGGCCTGGCAGGCATGGACCTGGCGCAGAAGCTCACCCGCATCGGCCTGTCCTGCAGCGTGCACCGGGACGTGCACGAGGGCCTGCCCGCCGCCGCCCTGCTGGAGGAAGGGGACGTGGCCGTCGGGCTGTCCCACACCGGGCAGACCACCGATGTCCTCGATGCGCTGCGCGTCGCAGCCGACTCCGGCGCGGCCACCGTGGCGATCACCAACGCCCCGGCCTCGGCCCTGGCCCGCAGCGCCCAGCACGTCCTGGTCACCGCCGCCACCGAATCGGCCTTCCGCTCCGGTGCGACTGCTTCGCGCATCGCCCAGCTCACCGTCATCGACTGCATCCTGGTGGCGGTCGCCCAGCGCCTACCGGACCTGGGCCGCCAGGCACTGGAGCGCACCCGCACCGCCGTAGAGTCGCGCCGGGTGCCCTGAGCCGGCGCGGGTGCGCCTGCGAGGTGCCGTGAGCTGGTGCCTGGTGCCTGGAGCCCCGTGCCTGGTGCCTGGTGCCTGGTGACCTGAGCCGGTTACGGGCGAGTACGTTCCAGCTCCTGGAAGCTGACCGCCCGGTACTGGGCTGGAGAGGGGGAAGCGCTGGAGGCGGCGCATGACGTCGAAGCCTCGGCACGGGAATGCCGAGGCCCCGGCGTGGAAAACAGGTGGTGTGCGGCCTCGGCGCCTCACTACACTGACCGCATGCGCATCTGATCAGCCCCGAACCCGACCGACCTTCGCGTCCAGGAGCTGATCCATGCCCTCCCATTCCTCTGCCGCCTCATCGGCAGGCGCCCCCGCCGCCCGCAGCGCGTCGACCTCGAACCCGGCTGCCCGCGCCGACGCAGGCGCCTCCGGCCTCCATCTGCGAGCCGACGGCATATCCCTGTCCTACCCGGATCGTCGAGTGCTCACCGACGTCGATCTGGTCGTGCCCGCCGGCCGGCCCACGGGGTTGCTGGGGGAGAACGGCAGTGGCAAGACCACCCTGCTGCGGATCCTGGCCGGGCAGCTGAGCCCCGATTCCGGCACCGTCATCGTCCCGAAACCGGTGGGCCTGCTCCACCAGGAGCTCCCCTTCGCGGGGACGACCACGCTGGCCGAGGTGGTGGAGGATGCCCTTTCACGATCGCGGCGACTGGAACGCGAGCTCACCGCGGCAGGGGAGGCCCTGGCCGAGGCGCACCCGTCGGCGGACGAGGCGCACCCGTCGGCGGATGAGGCGCACCCGTCGGCGCCTGCGCGGCATGGCAGCCCCGCCGCAGGGTCCACCACAGCCCCGACCCCCGCTCAGACCGCCCAGCTGTACGACCGCCTGCTCGCCGAGGCCACCCTCGCGGACGTGTGGAACGCCGACCGACGCGCTGAGGACGTGCTGCACGGCCTCCACCTCGACGACGTGCCGTCCACCACCCGGCTCGAGGAGATCAGCGGCGGGCAGCGCGAGCGACTGGCCCTCGCCCACCTGCTGATCGCCCGCCCCACCACGAGGCTGCTGGACGAGCCCACCAGCCACCTCGACGACGACGGTGCCGCCTTCCTCGCCGCCGCAGTGCGTGCCCACCCGGGGCCCGTGCTGATCGCCAGCCACGACCGCGCCTTCCTCGACGACGCCACCGCCGCACAGCTGGACCTCGATCCGGCCGAGGCCCCGCTTCGCACCCCCGTCGGCGGCCTCACCTCCTACACGGGAGGCTTCAGCGACTACCTGCTGGCCCGCATGGACGCCCGAGAGCGGTGGGAGCAGCGGTTCCGCCGCGAGCAGGACGAGCTGGACCGCCTGCGAGAGGCCGTCAAGGACGCCGCCCAGGTGGGACACGCAGGTCGCGGGCCCCGCACCGAGGCCAGGGCCTCCAAGAAGTTCTACGCCGACCGCAACGCCAAGACCGTCTCCCGCCGCCTGCGGGATGCCCGCGCCTGGCTGGAGCAGTTGGAGGACGAGCAGGTGCGCAAGCCCCCGGCCGAGCTGCACTTCACCCGCCTGCCCGTCGCTACGGGCGGTGCGGGCACCGTGCTGCTGGCGGCCACGCAGGTCGCGGTCGAGGACCGGCTGGATCCCGTCTCGCTGTCCCTCTCGGCAGGGGAGAAGCTGCTGATCACCGGAGCGAACGGGAGCGGGAAGTCCACCCTGCTGGACGTGCTCACCGGCCGGCTCCAGCCCACTACCGGATCCGTGTCCAGGCCCCGCAGCCTGCGGATCGGATACCTGGGACAGGACGACGAAGCGATCCCCGGCCGTACCGTCCGCCAGCACCTGGGGGCCGCCGCGAGTGCGGGGGAGGGGGCTGACGCCGCGGCGACAGAGCCCGATCCGGACTCCCGGGAGGTGCCCGAGCTGTTCGGACTGGTCCACCCCCGCGACCTGGACCGCCCGCTCGAGCTGCTCTCCCGCGGCCAGCTGCGTCGGGTGATGCTGGCCGGCCTGCTGCTGGAGGGGCCCGAGCTGCTGGTGCTGGACGAGCCCACCAACCACCTGGCCCTGGTCACCGCCACCCGGCTCGAGACCGCACTGCAGGAGTGGGGCGGCGCGGTGCTGATCGCCTCCCACGACCGTTGGCTGCGCAGTCGCTGGCAGGGAGAGCTCCTGGCTCTGCACTGACCGGGCTGCCACACACGTTCACGTTCCTGCCGTGCCGCGCCCGCTCTGCGGCACCCTGGCCGCACGGACCGTCGCGGGCCCCTGGCTCCTGCGACCGTCGAGCGCCCACCGATCCCCAGGAGGACCCCATGGCCGAGCCGCCCCTGAAGTTCGAGACCCTGGCCATCCACGCCGGGCAGGAGCCCGATGCCGCGGCCGGCTCCCGCGCCCTGCCGATCCACCAGACCACCAGCTTCGTGTTCCCCAGCGCCGAGTCCGCAGCGGACCGCTTCGCGCTGGCCGAGGCCGGCCCCATCTACACCCGCATCACCAACCCCACCCAGGGCGCCGTCGAGGACCGCATCGCTGCGCTCGAGGGCGGCGCCGCAGGCCTGCTGGTGGCCTCGGGGCAGAGCGCCATCACCCTGGCGATCCTGAACCTCGCCGGGGCCGGGGACTCGGTGGCTCTCTCGCCCAGCCTGTACGGCGGCACCTTCAACCTGTTCAAGCACACCCTGTCCCGCCTGGGCATCACCCCGCAGTGGGTCGAGGACCCCACCGACCCGGAGTCCTGGCGGGCCGCGGCCGATGACACCACGCGCGCCTTCTTCGCCGAGACCATCCCCAACCCCAAGCACGACATCCTCGACATCGAGGCCGTCGCCGGCGTCGCCCACGAGGTGGGGGTGCCGCTGGTGGTGGACAACACGGTGGCCACCCCCTACCTGCTGCGCCCCCTCGAGCACGGGGCCGATGTGGTGGTCCACTCCGCCACCAAGTTCCTGGGCGGCCACGGCACCTCGATCGCCGGGGCCATCGTGGACGGCGGCAGCTTCGACTTCACCGCCCGCGCCCAGAAGTACCCGCAGTTCACCCAGCCCGACGAGTCCTACAACGGTCTGGTGTTCTCCCAGGTCCCCGCGCCCTTCGCCACCCGTGCCCGCACCAACCTGCTGCGGGACATCGGCCCGGCGATCTCCCCGTTCAACGCCTTCCTGATCGGTCAGGGCCTGGAGACGCTGCCGCTGCGCATGGACCGCCATCTGGACAACGCCCGCGCGGTCGCCGAGTTCCTCGAGGCCGATGACCGCGTCCAGTCCGTCACCTGGGCCTCCCTGGACTCCTCCCCGTACAAGCAGCTCGCCGACAGGTACCTGCCGCGCGGCGCCGGCAGCGTACTGGGGTTCGTGCTGCCCGGGGGGATCGACGCCGGCAGGCGCTTCGTGGACGCCCTGACCCTCCACTCCCACGTGGCCAACATCGGCGATGTGCGCTCCCTGGTGATCCACCCCGCCTCCACCACCCACTCCCAGCTCAGCGAGGCCGAGCACCGCGCCGCCGGCATCGAGCCCGGGTTCGTGCGGCTCAGCGTGGGAATCGAGCACATCGACGACATCCTCGCCGATCTGGAGCGGGGCCTGGCCGCCGCCGGCTGAGCCGCGTCCAACGGCCGCGGGCCGCTGGCTGAGCACCCCGGTCAGGGCGGCTGGATACGCTGGGCGCATCATGCACAGCGAACCCTCCGCCCTGACCGACGCCTCTCCTGCCGGTGCCCCCGCTACGGACCAGCCCGGCTCGGCGCCCCTGGCCCCGTCCCCGCTGGACACCTGGCCCCCCGCCTGGACGCCCGCGGCCGTGGTCTTCGACTGCGACGGCATGCTGGTGAACACCGAGGCCGCCTGGGTGGAGCTGCAGGACGAGTACCTGGCCCGCCACGGCGCCGCCTTCGACGAGGAGACCCGCCGCTCCATCACCGGCCGCGCCGCCGAGGTGGTGATCGCCGCGATCGCCGAGCTGATCGGCAAGGACCCCTCCGTGGTCACCGAGGAGCTGCTGCTCGCTCACCGCACTGCTCGCCGGGAGATCCGCATGGTGCCGATGGCCGGGGCGTACGAGACCGTCAGGGCCGTCGCTGCGGTGGTCCCCGTGGCCGTGGCCTCCAACTCCCCGCGCGAGGAGCTGCAGCACAAGATCGACGAGCTGGGCCTTGCCGAGTTCGTCACCGCACAGGTGGCGGTGGAGGACGTCGCCGCCCCCAAGCCCGCCCCGGACATGTATGTCCAGGCGGCCCGTCTGCTCGGTGCGGACCCGGCCGACTGTCTCGCCTTCGAGGACTCCGAGACCGGCGCCGAGGCCGCACTCGGAGCGGGCATGCAGCTGATCGCGGTGCCGTCCCTGCCTGGGCAGGACCCCCGCGCGCCGCGCCGCCTCACCTCCCTGGAGGACCCGGTGCTGCGCAACTGGATCGCCGGCTGGACGGGGAAGGACCCGCGGTGACCGGCATCCACCGCTTCCGGGAGGCCTTCGGCGACTGGACGCCGCAGGCCGTCGTGTTCGACTGCGACGGGATGCTGCTGGACACCGAGTCCATCTGGAACCGCGCCCAGGCCGCTGTGGTCGAGACCGCCGGTGCCCGCCTGAGGGCTGAGGACCACGAGCACCTGCACGGCTCCACCATCGAGGTGGCCGCCGAGATCATCGCCGAGCGGGCCGGCGCCCCGGAGCCCGAAGTCCTGGCGCAGCTGCACGAGGCCTTCGACCGGGAGCTCGCCGTCGGCATCCGCGCCATGCCCGGCGCGACCGCGGCGGTGGAGGCAGCCGCCGCCCGGGTCCCGCTGGGCTGCGCATCCAACTCCTGGCTGGAGGCCCTCGAGGGCAAGCTCGCCGCCGGCGGCCTGCGGGAGCACTTCACGGTGCTGGAGGCCTCCGACACCGTGGCCCGCCCCAAGCCCGCCCCCGACATGTACGCGGCCGCTGCCCGTGCTCTGGGCGCCGAGCCGCAGCACGCCCTGGCCTTCGAGGACTCCGGCACCGGGGCCCGGGCCGCCCGCGATGCCGGACTGCGCCTGATCGTCGTTCCCACCCCCAGCACCCGGGCGCCCTCGGCGGATCTCGCGCTGACCACGCTCGAGGACCCCGCGCTGCTGGAGTGGATCGCCACCTGGTGAGCACGCGCGGACCGGCGGATCTCACGCGGACTGGCATCGGTGCGCCGCTGAGGTGTTCACTGGCCCCATGACCACTCCGGCCGATCCCTCTCAGCCCCTCACCGCCCGTGCTCACGGCTCGCCCCTGCGCGGCCGTTCCTGGCTCAACACCGGCGGGGTGGAACTGGACCTCGAGGACCTGCGCGGCAAGATCGTGCTGCTGGACTTCTGGACCTTCTGCTGCGTGAACTGCCTGCACGTGCTGGACGAGCTGCGACCGCTGGAGGAGAAGTGGTCCCAGGAGCTCGTGGTGGTCGGCGTGCACTCCCCGAAGTTCGAGTTCGAGAAGGACCCCGAGGCGCTGGCCGACAACATCGAGCGCTACGAGGTCACTCACCCCGTGCTCGATGATCCGGAGCTTCGCACCTGGAGCGAGTACGGGGCCCGCGCCTGGCCCACCCTGATGGTGCTGGACACGCACGGCCGCATCGCCGGGAACCTCTCCGGCGAGGGGCACGCCGCCAACCTCGACGCCCTCATCGAGCGCCTGGTCGCCGAGGGCGAGGCCGATGGCTCCCTGCGCCGCGGGCCCGCCCCCACGGTGCTGACCGAGCGCACCCCCCAGACCCTGCGCTACCCCTCCAAGGTCGCGGCTCTCCCCGATGGCCGCCTGGTGGTCTCCGACGCGGGCCAGCACCGCCTGGTGGTGTTCCGTGCCGACGGGCTCACCGTGGACGAGGTGATCGGCGAGGGCGTGCGCGGCCATCGCGACGGTGAGGCCGAGCAGGTGCGCTTCGCCGAGCCCAACGGGGTGCTGGTGCTGCCCGAGGAGGTGGCCGCCGAGGTCGGCTACGACCTGCTGGTGGCCGACACCGCCAACCATCTGCTGCGCGGCGTGCGGCTGGGGCAGGACCGCCTGCTGCGGGCCCGCACCGCCACCGAGGTGGTCACCGTCGCCGGCAGCGGCGGCCAGTGGATGCAGGGCCGGCCCCTGCCCCGCGGTGAGGGCGATCCGCGCACCTTCGACCTGTCCACCCCCTGGGACCTGGCCTGGTCCGGCGTTCTGAACCGCGCGGTGATCACCATGGCAGGCATCCACCAGATGTGGATGTTCGACCCGGTCACGCAGGGTCTCGCGGTGCTCGCCGGCACCACCCAGGAGGGTCTGGTGGACGGGCCCGTGGTGGGCTCGTGGTGGGCCCAGCCCTCCGGTGTGGACGAGATGGCAGACGGCCGGCTCGTGATCGCCGACTCCGAGACCTCCGCCGTGCGCGTGCTGGACCCGCGGGCCATGCGCGTGAGCACCCTGGTGGGGGAGGGCTTGTTCGACTACGGCTACGTCGACGGCGCCGCCGCCACCGCGCGCCTGCAGCACCCCCTGGGGGTGACCGTCCTGCCCGACGGCCGCATCGCGGTGGCCGACACCTACAACGGCGCCATCCGGGTGATCGACGAGCACGGCGCCGAGGACGGCACCGCCACCGTCGTCACCGTCGCCACCGACCTGCGAGAGCCCTCCGACGCCCTGGTGGGGCCCCCGGTGGACGGCATCGGGCAGCTGATCGTGGTGGAGTCCGGCACGCACCGGCTCACCTGGGTGCCCGTGGCCAAGGCCGCCGAGCGCGTGATCGACGAGGGCGCCCAGCGCTCCGAGCGCCCGGTGACCGAGGTGGGCCCTGGCCCGCTGCGGATCCGGGTGCTGTTCACCCCGCCCGAGGGCCACAAGCTCGACGACTCCATGGGGCCCTCCACCCAGGTGTCGATCACGACCTCGCCGGCGAGCATGGTGCGCGCGGGGGCCGGTACCAGGACCGAGCTGGAGCGGGTGCTGGAGCTGGACCCCTCGATCACCGAGGGCGTGCTGCACGTCAACGCCCGCGCCGCCTCCTGCGACGCCGATCCTGCGGTCGAGTTCCCCGCCTGCCACATGCACCAGCAGGACTGGGGCGTGCCGATCCGCGTGGTCGAGGGCGGCCCTGACCATCTGGACCTCTCCCTGCTCGCCTGACCTGCCGTCATCGGCCCCGCGCGGGCCGCTGGCCTCTCCCCCCGGACGGAAGCGCCTTCGTGGATCTCATCACCCAGTACCCCCTCGGGGACGACATCGCCGTGACCCTGCTGGTCCTGGCGGTCCTCTCGATCATCGCCCTGGTGGCGGGGGCCATCGTCCCCACCCGCCTGCGCAGACCGGCTCGCCCGGCCGCGAGGACCGGCCGTCGCCGCAGCGAGGACCCGGATGTCGAGAATCCCGACGACCGGGACCCCGACGTCGGGGATCCCGACGACCGGGACTCCGACGTCGAGGACCTCGACGACGCAGGAACGGACGTGGACGAGGATCTCGAACAGGGCGAGGCCCTCGTGGCGGACCCCGACTTCCGCGACCTCGCCGCCGATCCCGGTCTGGCGCGGCGCCTGGGCGCACAGCTGTCCACTGTCGCGTCGGTGACCGTCGCGGTGGGCATCCCCGCCCTGGTGCTGGCCTACCTGGTGCCCGGATCCACCGACCAGCGCCTGCTGCGCTCCGCGATGCTGCTGGCCGGTCTGCTGCTGGGCCCGCTCGCCGCCTGGCGGGGCGTGGCCCTGCAGATCGCCGCGCTGTCCATCGGCCCCAGCCGGCGCGAAGCGCTGCTGGGTCGCCTGGGTGCTCTCAGCGTGACCGGCGCCCTGGCCCTGGGTGTGCTGCCGGTGGCGATCGCGGTGTGGTTCCTGCGCGAGCAGGCCGGCAGCGCCCTGGTGGCCCTGGCTGGTGGCGCTGCGATCGGGGCCCTGGCCGTGCGGGTGTGCTCGGCCCCCCTGGAGACCGTGGGTGCGGCCTCCGCGGTGCTGGTGGGCACGGACGAGAACGATCTGGAGCCCGACGGCGAGGACAACCTCGGTGCCGAGCACCTGCTGACCGCCCGCATCATCCGCCACGGAGGCGGGCGCGCCGCTGACCTGGTGCTGCTGACCACCGCTCTGGCCGCCGGCGGGATCCTGCTCGGCGTCCCGGTCCTGGCGGGCGAGGGGATCCTGGTGGTGCTGCTGGGCCTGGGGGCTGCCATGCTCACCGCGGCCGCCGCCGCGGTGGTCCCGCATCGGATGAATGATGGCCAGGAGCGCACCGGGCTCCGGATGGGCGGGCTGATCCCCGCCGTGCTGAGCGGTGCGCTCACGGTGGCCGCGGCCGCGCTGTGGCTGCCCACCCAGTACAAGTCCCTGCGCTTCGACCACGTGGGGATGAGTGAGTTCACCGATCCGGCCGTGGCCGGCCCCCAGCCGTTGCCGCGAGAGGAGATGGTGCCGCAGATCGAACAGGCCACCCAGGACATGGGCCAATGGATCTCCGTCACGGACGACTCCCGCGACGCCGGCGCCTTCCTGGACGTGCTGACCCTGCACACCGTGTCGCCGAGCGCCGTGGTCGCCGGCGCGATCGGAGCCGGTGCACTGGCCGCCCTGCTGGCCCTGTTGCTGCTGGATGCCACGGCCGACCGCCGCGGCGAGACCGCGCTGCGTGCGGCCCGCACCAGCCGCACCGGGGGTGCGCTGGGTGCCACCGCGGCCTTCGGCGCTACTGCTCTGAGCGCCGCGCTCGCCCTGGCGCTGCTGCTGGGCGTGCTGGGTGTGCTCAGCGTGCTCAGCGCCGGTGTGCCGGGCCTGGCCCTGGCCCTGCTCGCGTACAGCGGCCTGGGTGCCCTGGTGGTGACGCTCGGCTTCGCGGGCTCGCTGGCCGCCCCGGCTCTGCTGGATGACCCGGGCACCGAGCCGGCTGCACGGGAGGCCGCGGCCTCGGCCGGCACCGGTCCGCGCAGCGCTCTGCTGCTGGTGGCCGCCCTCGCCGCGCTGCCCCTGCTGGGGCCGGTGGTCACCGCTCTGCAGGCGGCCCCTCGGGCCGCCACGGTCTGGGAGGACCGTGCCCTGCACGCCCTCACCCCGCAGGCCCTCCCGCTGCTGGCGGGCATAGGCATGGGCGTGGTGACCGTGCTGCTGGTCATCGCCTCGATGCTCGACGCATCCCGACGGGCAGGCGCCGCTGCAGTGGTCGAGACCCGCGCCACCATGCTCAGCGACCGTGAGCACGTGCTGCTGGATGACCTGACCTACGGGCTGCGACGCTCCGCGCTGACGCCGCTGACGGTGGCGCTGCTGATGCCGGTGGTGGCGGGCTTCGGCCTGGGGCCGGCCGCCCTTCCCGGCTTCGTGGCCGGCCTGGTGCTGACCGCAGCGGGCCTGGGGCTGTGGTCCCATGGCGCGGCCTCCGCGATGCGCTCGGCCCTCGACCTG